>NZ_VUNS01000037.1 GCF_009695545.1 Victivallis lenta
CATGGAACAAGTCCGTTATGCTTTGCCATATTTAAACCGGGCCTACTTTTTCGACAACTCAACGGAGCAGTCGATTTATCTGGCGGAGTATGAATCGGAGGTCGGCTTCTCTCTGCATTCAGAGCTCTTGCCATCTTGGTTCAGACGCTTTGTGCTGGGTGAATAAACCAAAGTCGAATGCCAGGACTTGCAACGATCCCGATACGGACACTCGCTACAGGCGAACGATGTTTCATTGGGCAGGAACACGCCTTTGTTGATCGCGTACTGCGCCCGGTTCGCCAGCGCCTCGAAGCGCCGGAAATCGTGAAATCCGCGACTGGTGTAGTGGCTCTCACAACCCGGATTCTTCGTCTTGGTGATAACATCGAACCGAAAGAGCGGAGCCGTACCGTTCTGCTTCTCATAGGCGTAGCTGAACACGGTCGCCTGAAGATCGCGGTCAGCTTTCCCGGCAGGCCAGCGGCTCGTGGAGGTTTTCCAGTCCACGATACAGGCATCCCGCCCATCCTGAACGATGAGGTCGTATTCGCCGATCAGGGGCTTGTCCAGTCCGGGAACGTCGATCCTGAACGCCTGCGCAACGCCCTTGACAGTGTAGTAATCCGACCAGTTTGCCAACGCCGCATCCAGCATCTTCACGGCAAGGTCGATCACCGTATCGAAGTTCTCGCCTTCCTTGTAGATCAGGTTCGGCGTCGCTTCGGCTTCGATTTTGAACGCCTCTTCAAACCGGTCAACGATTTCGTCGCGGGTCAGCGAGCCGCCCATCATGCACTCCCACGCCTGAGCGGTCAATGCCGAATGGAACGCCTTGCCGAACGGGAAGCAGACCGAAGTTCGTTCGACCTCGGCCTGATCCACGTAGCGGTACATGAATTGCGCCTGACAGATATTGAGGTACGTATTCAACGCCGAATACGACCAGTGCGGTTCCTTCCGCAGTTCGTCGATGGTCGCCATTACGCCGCCCTCCATTCGTCGATCTGATCCGAACACTGCTGCCGGGTCAGATGCTGGATGTCCGGCACCTGAAAACGCGCCGCGATCTGCTGCGGAGTGATGCCGCGCTGCCGGGCAAGATCGAGTAGATACGAAAGCTGTTTCGGACTCGCCGGACCATTGTTCTGACGGTCTCCAGCCCTCCTGCCTTGCGGAGCGTTTTTCGACCTGTTTGAAGCCGGATAAGTACCGTAATTACGAGGGGAGTTCCCATGCAGTTCCGCTTCGACGGAGTTTCGTACCAGATCGAACGTTTCGTGAATCCGAGCCTGAAGAGCCTCGCCGGACAACCCGTCCGGCAGTTCCACTTCGACTGACGCATGATAGCTCTGGCTGGAATATTCCTCTCCGGCCGGAACCTTCTTCGAATACGACGCATTGAGTTTCAACATAATCATTCCTCCATAAAAGACGGATAGCCGGGAGCCTCGCAGCTCCCGGCTATCCGTCCGTTTGTATTTGTGTTTTTATTTGGCTAAATCGCCATCCTGATCCGCTCGATGGCGCGTTTCGCCTGAATGAAATCCCGCTCTTTCTGCTTTTGCGCAAGCTGAACTTCCTTGACTTTGCGCACCAGCAGGGTTGATTCATCCAGAGCAAGTTTGAGTTTATTCCGGAACGTATCGATGGTATTGCAGAGTTCATCCAGCGGATTGGTTTCGGGTTCATGGTTCGGGGCGACCGTCTGCACCGGGGCAGACACCACTTTGTTTTCGACGTTTTCCATTTTCGTTTCCTCCTTTTCGGGTTGATGTTTGGGTAATATGTGAATCGGCATCGCGAGATACCGGCCGCTGCCGCCCTCGGCAATAACCGGTATCCTGCCGTCCGAATGTGCCCGGAATTTCGTGTAACCCTGCTGAAGCATCCGCAGCAGGATATACTTGTTGAGCGCCAGTACAGCACGGGGCTGAGCACCGATCACCGTTGCCTCCAACCGCAGCTCCATATCCGGGAAATTATTCGGGATCACGGTGACGCCGTTCGGAACCACGTTCAGCTCGACAGCATGGAACGGCGGGCAGTCGGGAACCGTTTTCAGGAATGCGATGATCTGCTCCGGCTTGTGAATCTCGATTCGGTAATCCAGCGTCTTGTCGGCAGGAATCACCTGCTTCCAATCAGGAAAGTTACCCGGCAATACCTTGCCCTGCCACTGGAAACCGCCGATCACGATGCGGAACAGCCGCTCATTCCGGCTGCGCCAGACGTGCAGCGTCCCCGCTCCCTCCGGCCGTGCGGTCAGCAGCGCCAGCGGAAACGGCAGCGTCATATCCTCCGGGATTTTCAACGGACACGGCAGGTTGAGCAGCTCTTTGCCGTTCGTTGCGGTCACGCCGTCGCGGAAAAGGTTGATCCCCCGCAACGCAAGCCGCGCTTCACGCAGATTCACCACCGGAGCTGCCAATGCCAACAGCTTGCCGAAATCCGGCGGCAGTTCGACCGTCACCGCGTCATCCGGGACGGCCTCTGCTTCCGGCCAATCAAGCCGCTTGCCGGTCACTTCGACCTCGCCGCCGCGTGTGGAACGGATCAGCTCACGCAGAGCCTTATATTCGACCGCGAAATCCTCCATGTTCCCGGCATCGCCAGCCACTTCGACCGTGACGGATTCCACACCGTCGGTCGCAGTCAACCAGACCTGTTCCCCGACGCCGAGAAACCGCACCGACCGCAGAACCTCCACCGGAGAAGTCTGCGACACCACCTTGCCGAGCACCTTCAACGCTTCCACCAACACACTCTTCTTGATCTTCATTTTCATACCTCCATGATGTTAAAACACAACCGGCCCCGGCAGTCTTACGACCGCCAGGGCCGGTAACGAACAGGATTGTCCTGATTGCACGAAGGTAATATATAGGTGAAAATCCGTTGAACTACATGAAATGGAAACTGCTTTCTTGATAAATATGAAAATCATGTTTACGGCACTTGGGGATACCTGAAAACCGCACAGATGCTGTGGCGCGGACTGAGCACAGAACAACGCAACAGCGAAATTGGAATTCTGTTGAAAAAACGGATTGATGAGTGTAATGACTGGTTCGCGGCATGCCGCCGGGAATACCGGCCGACCGTGCTCTCCACTGGGGTTTTCATCAATCTCCATATTTTCCTGCTGCACGCGGTCCAGAACAACCGTGAAGAAATCTCCAATGATTGGCTCATTGAGCTGGCAAAATTATCTGCAGCTGCCACTGACAACACCGGCGGAGCGCTCGGACTCTCTGGCTATGAAGATACTTATCCCGGATTCTGGACGAAGAATTATCCGGTCGGCGGGGTGTTAAACCTGATCGCTTACCTGACTGGCTCTCCCGCCATAAAATATCTGCGCGAAACCCTGCCCGGTACGGATAACAACACTTGGTGGAACCTCAGCAGCGATATCCACAGTTGGGCGAACGGCAAACCTGCTGTTTCTTCCGGCGGTTTTACCGGTTTTCAAAATGTGTTTGGTAATAATTTCCCTTTGTTTCAATATAGCTTACTTAGTTGCGATACTTACCGTAATATTAATTTCCCCTCCTGAGTGTAGATAAGACTTTTTGACGAGAACCGCAGTTATCCACCATACCGTTGTCCCTGGGATCTGCAATTCGATTTTTCAATTCGCGGAACATCCTGCGTAAATCCATGATTCCTCCGATTCCAAACCAGAAAACAACAATTGTTGCGATGATTCCGGGAACAAGCAGAAATACCGTAAAAAAATAGGCCTTCCACGATGAGAGTGACCATGGAGAAAAAATATTAAAAACAATAATCGCTGCAAATGCAATGCAGAAACGATAAAGGAACGAATAACCGAAACAGCTCCAGGCAATTATCTTGTCACCACAACTGTATTCCGGAGTCACACCTGTCAGCTTTGCAAAAAATATTTTTAAAGCACAGATGGGCCGTAAACCAACTGTTTCATCAATGGCGTCTTCGCGGTGCAGCATCTGTTTCAGCTTAAAAGGTGCACGGCAGGTCAGATAAGATACCATGACATAGCTGATGACTGAAGTCAGCATGGCAATAAAATAAATTTCATAAGAGTTGATCGGGAATTTTAAACGATTCATTTTCCAGACCAGATAGGGATTAAATGGTGATGAGATGCCGGAAAGAATCCTCCCCAGGTCGTCAACCCATCCCATTTTTTCCAGAAACGGATAAATCAGGTCAGCCCAGTAACGTTGCAACAAAGCTCCAGACAGGTTGACTCCCATCCCGACAAGAAGTGAACACCAGGCCCCCACGGAGGTCCCGAAACGGCTGTACAATCCGAAAACAATCATAGGACCGCAACCGCCGAGCCACATGCCGTACATGATCGTGATGAACAGATTGATATAGTCCAGTTGAGTCATGTACCACGAACCGGCCCCCCAAAGAATACCGACACCAACGGAAATAATTCGGAGAAAGAAAATATGTTTGTTCGGCGGAAGCGTTTCCATTCGATAGAACGGTACAATACAGTCCTGCACAAGGGTAGAACTTGCAGAAAAGATCCGGCTGCAATCCGTGGAGAGGATAAAAAGCAGAACCATCATGCAGAAAAGTCCGCTCAAACCATTCGGCAGAATTCGGCGCATGGTTGCCGGAAGCATCAACTGGTGAAAGATTGTCTTGAATTGCTGAAGCTTTGAACTGCCTTCGCCGGTTAAATCAAAATTTTCCTGCGCTTTATGAAAATAAATTTCATCGGGGTTGTCATTCCGCGCGAAAAGCCGGCCTTCTTCAAGCGTATTCCCATGTTCAGGAATCGACTCAATACTGGCCATAAATTCTGAACGCTCTGCATTGTCGGCAATCAGTTCTCCTGCGATGTTCCGGGAGATGTCGAACCGAATCGCCCTTGCGTCACCTGCGTAATTGGGATGGTGCAACACCGTGATGACCGTAAGAGCAATCACTGTAAAAAAAAATGTCGAGAATACTGTGCGCCAAGTTCCGAGGATAGCCCCCATTTTCGTTTCGTGAGGGCTTATTGCAGAATTTCCAGTTCCTGTGAGTCCGCTTGCTGTATGCAGAAGCATTCCAGAGAGGATGACGAGCAGCATTATGAGGTTAAAATCGCGCAAACTGGAAATATCAAAAGGATTCAGAAAGCTCTCTCCCGGAATCCGTGCGCTCAATACGGGCAGAACTTCATCTGAAATTGAAAATCGGGTAAGCAGGAAGATTAGAAGAAACAGGGCGGCAGGAAGAAGGATGATTCCCTGCAAGGCATTCGTTGCGATCACAACCAAAGCTCCCCCCATGCAGATCAGGCTGATTGCCAGAAACAACGTAATGACCACGATTGCCAGAAACGTCGGACATTGCCACCCCAAAAGCGGAAAAGTCTGTGGCAGCCCCAGATAGCAGATAAAGAAGCGTGCCGCCAATGCGGGCAAGATGACGTTTGCCATTATTTCAGCAACAGAGCGCAGAAAGCAGGCGAATATCCGTAAACTGCGACAATAACGCATTTCCAGAAACTGCCCAAGACTCATTGCTTTCGTTTCACGAAAGCGGTAGAGGCAATAACCGGAGAGCGAAATGAAAATCCCCAGCGGCAGCGTCAGGGACATCCAGAAGCTCAGAGCAAATCCGGTTGCATATTGACTTTCTACGTATGCCGCCAATGCCACCAGACTCAGGGCGTTGGCCAAATTGGACGAGATGATGACATAGCGGCGGCAAATTCTGCCGGCAACCAAAAAATCCGATACTCCGATAATAAACCGGCGGATAAAACATCCCATTCCGATGACGGCAATCAATGGAACAACAATAATAATCCAGTCGGCACTTCCCATTTTCTTTTATTGCGGCAGTTATGATTCCATTGGACAATATCCGATATTTTCACAATGAAATATATCATGATGGCATCTTAAAATCAATGTACGTCAGGCCATATAGTTATATAAATAGCTATTTTTATGCTGAACAATTTGAAAAGAATGTTTTTCATGGTAGATTACTCGATAGTGACAAAAGAAATTTGATTCTCCCGGGCCGAACAAATCGTTGAGTATTCATTTCTGCTCAAAGCAGTCTACGTAATGCCGGGTAAAGGTTCTGGATAATAATAGAAGCGGATATGTAACGTAACGCAAAATAAAATGAAAGTCGTTCGTCATTTTTCTCTAGTGGAATTACTAATAGTTTGTTCGATCATTATGATTCTCGCCGCACTTTTGGTGCCGGCATTAAACCAGGCGAGAAGTAATGCAAAATCAACTATCTGCCTCAACAATCAAAGGCAGATATTGATGATTCTTCAAATGTATGGCATGGATCATAATGAGATTCCGATCAAATACTGGTCAAAAGCTTTATTGGAAACTCAATATGTCCCTCCGAGCGACAATGTTTCATTATTCTGTCCGACTTGGTATCCTCCGAATGAACTGGGCAATCATCATCAGACATATGGAATGCGTCAGATTGAAGAAGAAGTTCATTCTTTTGTGAATGTTCAAACCCCTTCGACCCATGTACTGATTGCGGACTCTATCCGCCTTAATCCTGATGACCCGCAAGATGGAATGAAACAATATTTTCGTTTCTACGGAAATACAGGGCAGCATATGAACCGAGTCCACTGTCGTCACCAACGGAAAGCGAATGTCGGTTTTATGGACGGTCATGTCGAATCGTGTTCCGGACAGGAACTCGAAAACTTCGGGTGTCCGAAATATGCATATTAAGTCTACTGTGACGTTTGTTTTGTGGATGATCTCTGCCATACTTTGGGCAGATCCGGTCATCGTGACTCCAAAGCTCCCTGCGGAAATCTCCTTTCCTCCAGGAGAAACAGTTTGCTATGCGGCAAAATTTCTGCAAATGCACATTCGGGCGGCCACGGGAAAAAATCTTGCAATCATCCCGGAATCCGAAGCGGAAAAATATGCCGAACGAATCTGGATCGGCAATACTCGGTTTTCCGCTCAGAATTTGGGAGAGATTCGATTTCAGCCGGAAGAATTGCTGATTCAATCCGTCGACAGCGACCTGATTCTCTGCGGAGAAATCACTCCGAAGGGAATTGACCGGGGAACGCTTTTCGCCGTCTACGAATATCTGGAACGGGCATTGGGGATCCGTTGGTTCTTTGCTGATATTTCGGCATTGTATCCGGACGGACTCGGCACTGTCATTCCGGTCGGAATGGAACTGAAACTCTCAGGCTGGAATATCCGAACCTATCCTCGTTGCCGTCAGCGTGAGGGCGGGGTAAGTTATTATTATGAACCTGTTGAAATACAGAAAAAATGGCATCCGGTACTTCGTTTCGGCTCCTCATTGCCGTATCGCAATGCGAATCATACGCAGATCAACTGGTATCATCTTTATCATGAAACTCATCCGGAATATTTCGCAAAAGATCGGACCGGCAGGGTCAGCTTCAATCACCGATTGCCGCACCGCAACTACATCTGTCCGAATGCTTCCGGATTGCTTGAACAGATGCTGGAGAATATCGCTGCCGCCGATGCCGGATGTCCTCCGGAAAATGCCTGGGGGCCGTGCCCGCCGGAAAAGAATTATGTCTATTTCGCCTTCAACGACGGTATGACCTTGCAAAAGACTTGTCACTGTTCGATATGCGAACGACTGCTTCAACCGGAAGCACCGGAGGCAGGTCAGGCGAGTGAGCTGGTTTTTGATTTCGTTACTCGTTACGCGCGTGCTGTCGGTACGTGCCGGCCGGAACGGAGTTTGGTGACGCTGGCGTTTCACCATTATCGGAAACCACCGGTGCAATGCGATATCCCGGAAAATCTGAATGTGATCTATGTAACGAAACTTATGCATTATGCCAATGATCCAGCCACTTGGAATGCGGAAACTGCCTATATTCGGGATTGGGCATATTTATTGAAAAATAACCCGGACCGATTGCGAATCTGGCTGAACATCGTTCATCCGATGCAGTATGTTTCGCGAGTGCCGTGCTTCTATCCGAATCTTTTTCAAAAATGGTTGCGCGCCAATCTGCAGTACAGTGACGCCTACTTCATCAACGGACTGAATCCTTATCTGAAACGTCTCGATGAAAGCGCCCGGAGGAAAACGCTTGCCACCTATCCGATGGTCTGGCTGCAAAGCCGCCTGCTGTGGAATCCCGACACCGAAGTGGAGGCTCTGCTCGCAGATTATACGGCAAATCTCTACGGCCCGGCGGGCAAAACCATGTTCAGGCTCTTTCAGCTTCTGACAGAACGATGGGAGAAATGCCCAATGCCGTCCGATGCAGATGAAGAGAACTTCATTCATACGGTACGTTTTCCACAAGCAGCAGCTGCAGAAGTCGAGGCTCTGTTTGAACAGGCAGTCCGGGAAGCTTCTGAAGACGATATGGCAAGACGCCGCGTAGAATTCTGTTATTCCGCTCTCTGGCGGCCTTTTGCCGCGGAGTCAGAAGCATGGCATCAAAAGCGGAAGGTGGAATAATGCCTGATTCCGCCACACATCGCAAGCTCACAAAATTTACCCTGTCTGCCGCCCCCGCCCTTTTTGCCGGGCAGGATACGGCTGAATTGATCCATCATGCCTGTCTTTTGCCGGACTTGGTACAGAATGGTGAACCGGATGCAATGCGTGTTTGTTTTGAGCTGGACGGAATACCGTTCCACTATTTGCCGGATGTTCCGTTGGAGAATCTTTACCGCCATCATTACCGGGATGCGGCCGGTACGGTAAAAAGGTGCCGTAGTTTCAATAACCACCATTATGATTTTGCCATAAAGGGCTTGACTCGGTCTCTGTCGCGGATTCTCGAACTGTTGCGAACGGGGCGAAACGATGAAGCAATGAAAACGACCGGTATGTTGCTGCATGTGTTGCAGGATAATTCCTTTGGCGTTCATACATTGGAAGGCGTCGGCGGAACCGATGTGTTTTTCTTTGACCGGTTGGAGTTGTGGAGAGAATCTCCATTTCAAAGATTATGTCGTCTGAGTTGCAGCGATACGAGTCCGCAGCTTTCTCGTCAACCGGAAGCGCTGGGAGGTTCCGTCGATGAGGCGTCGCTTCGGATTTACCGGCGCTGGTGCAATGCCATCCGTTTGGGGCGCAGGAAATGCGTGGAAGTTCTGTTGAACAGCAAAGCCGATCTTCAACCGATGACAGCAGCTTCGGTTTTGCTCGGTGCGGATGTATTGCAGACCCTCAACGCATTGTACCAGAATAATGAAAAGAGCGGGCAGAAGATTCCTTTGACGGAATTCGAGCCGTATGAGTCGCCAGTCCGCAAACTGGCGGAAACGGCGAATGGCAATTCTATTTTTTCCATATCGTTGGAAGAACATCTGTTCTACCAGTTTCCGGAACATCTGTTTGAGTTTTTTTCAACCGGGGTTCAGGCAACTGGCGACGCTCCGGTTCACTATGAGTTGATCAACAACAATGTTACGGAACAATACGGCATACTGTTGCCGGGAAAGTCGGAACAGTGGCGGATCAGATTTCCAAAACATCGCTTCGGCATGAAGTTTAGCGTGGAACGTGGCTCTGCGCAGATTATTCTGACTGATCCGAAGCTGCAATGCCTTGGGAAACCACCGCATTCGCTTGTGCATTAATGACCAAAGAGTCGCGAGGTTGTTCCGGACTTTTCAGAATGCCGGCAAAATACTTGGCGGAGAGTTCTCCGATTTGCAACGGGCAGAAGCCGATAGTGGCGATCCCCAGTTCCTCGATCAGAAGTCGCGACGGAGAGGAGTTTACCAGAAGCCGCCTCTGCTCATTCAAATTCTCTCCTCTTGCACGAAAAAAATCATATATTCCCAAGCCGACAAAATCGTCTGTCACCCAGAACCCGGTGTTGGACGGCACATTCAGAAAGCGTTCTGCGATGCGATGTCCGGCTTCGACCGTGGGATATTCCTCCAAGTCAATGATCTCGACCTCCGGAGGGGGAATGATGTTGCGATCGTTCCGAATCATGATAATTTTCCGGCACCCGGTCCTTTCCCAAAATTGGCAGGAAAGCCGCACAAGCCCGTCAAAGTCATAATACACGGGATGAAAATTCTCAGGCAAGATAACATTAGCGGGAGGATTGATCACCAGAACCTGCCGCATACCGTAAGTCTGGCAGGCGGAAAGAACCCTGTTGACCATGGAGTTGCCGCAAACGATACCTTGACTTGATTGCCAATAAAAACTATTGACATCGTCCAGCAATTCCCGATAAATCACCTGAACGGAAATATCACTCGAGGAAAATCCCTGAATCAGCGCACTCAGACGTAATTCAAAAAAATCATTCAGCTGCTTGCGAAAGTGATGATGCAGAATCAGGACACGAAAGTTAAGCGAAGTCACCTTTCGCAACAATTCAAAATCCTTGATTATGACCCCTTCGCCAGCCTTGCAGGAGATGAACCCTTGCGCTGTCAGAAGAGCGACGGCCCTGCGTACTGTGGTGATGGAGGTATTGTGCTTTTCACACAGATCGCTCAGCGTACAAAAAAAATGACCATTACGTGGCTTTGCTTCCAGAATCTGAACAGAAATCTTTTCTGCCAACTTCTTATAAAGCGGGCGAAAAGAAAGATTATCTTGATTGTCCTTTGGTATTTGCATATGAAAATAACATAGCAGTGTTTCTGATAATGTCAATATTTTTTACAAAAAATATAAAAATAACTATTTTAGATATTATTGGACTTGACATTCCATTCCAACTGTGATAAAATATTTCACAGACAGCTCAAAGGCAATAATACGAAATCTCGATGTGGAGGATCAAATGAAGGTGCGACAACTGTTTACCGCAGGGGCGATGCTGGCCGGAGTAACTTTCCAAACGGTTGCAGCCGATTGGTATGTTTCTTTTTCTACCGGTAAGAACAAAAATGCGGGAACTCAAGAGGCTCCATTGAAGAATATCTGGAAAGCGCTAGAGAGTGCCGCGCCCGGCGATACCATCCACATTGCGGAGGGAAATTATTCCGGAAAAATGTCTTGTGGCTGGATCAATATGGATAAGCCCGTAAATCTGATCGGAGGTTATTCGCCGGATTTCAGTACACGTAATCCTTTAGTGCATCATACCATGCTCCGTCCGAAAAACGAGCAGAATGCCACCAGGCCGACTTTCGGGACGCTGACTATAAAGACACGAAAAGCCGGGGCGAACGCCAGTGTACTGATTGATGGTTTCATTTTCGATCATACCGCCGCAAACAGCTATCATCCAGTGGAGGGAAAACCGGAGGGTTTTTCCGATGGCATGCTGACAATTCCTCCGGCGAAAGGCAAAACCAAGTATCCCTCCATTGACAAAGCGTTGCTCAATGCGGAAACGGACGGTTCTCTTACAATTCAAAACTGTCTTTTTCTCAACGGTAGTAACTACGCAATCCTCGTCGCACATTTTTCCGGAACGGTCAAAATTCTGAACAATGTGTTCATCGGCAACCGCATGATGGGGGCCGATGTGAGAAGTACCAATGGCAAACCGGGAATGGTGGAGTTTGAATTTTCCAACAACACACTGCTTTTTACTTGGACACGGACAAAGGCCTTTGAGGATATGGGATTCGGAGTGCGGGCCAATGCCAATATGTCTACCAATATCCATCACAATATCATCGGCTTGAACACCATGTCCGGCTTCGACAACACCAAGGGCAACGACAAAACCAAAGCGGTCACGCTGGAAGACAATATCTTTTTTCTCAACAAGACAGCGGATGTCACTGTTACAATCAGCCCCTCCATCAAATTCATGAAAGTCGAAGACGAGGGATTCGACGATCTTGCCGATGTGGACGGAATGAAAAGTGTCAAAGACAACCTCGGCCTGAAAGATCCTGCCTTGTTTAAGGGGATTATAGATGAAAAATACCTCAATGCGTTTCTCGCTGCGACCTACTCGGAAAAGGTTGAATACGATGAAAATTCGCCGATCAATCAATTTCGTGCCGCCCTGGGTCTGAATAAACAGGGGAAAATCACTTCTAAAGTGTCTATGTTTGCCAATCCGTATCCCTTTGACAGTGCAATCAAATTTTTCGGAGCAGTTCAGGGAACAGGCGCCCAGATACCGGCGCAGCAGTAACAACTTAACGATAGAGATTGTTTTATGAGCACAAACATTCTGAAAATGACATTCTGCGTCCTTCTCGGTTCGCTTGGAATGTCCCTTTCCGCAGCACACATCCGTGTCTTCGAGGGCCACCGGCCGACCCAGTACTCGGCTTATGTGTTCGACACCTACAACAATCGTCTTTTCAAGGGACAGCCCCCCTATGGGGAACCGCTGTGCTATTTCGATCGGGATACGAAACGGGTCTACGCCGGCCGGGACAAAACCGGAAAAATCCTGTTCAACTATGTTTTCGACAAAAACTACAGCAAACTGATCCCCGGATCGTACCCCAACGGCAAACCCGCCATGTATTATGACAAGGTGAGAACGCCGCCCAGTTTCAGAAGAAATTCTCCCGGCGGCCCCATTCTGGCGATCTTCTATGAAGGACGCGTGATTCAGGGAAGCTCTCCCGCCGGGAAGGCGCTGATCACCTTTTCCGACAATTACAAGGAACTTCCGGAAGCCATGATGGTCTACATTGCCAGTCAGCTGTATCTGAAAGACATCGGAGACGCCGTCCCCGCCCCCGCCCCCAAAGTGGACACGGCAAAAGTAACGGTTCCGGTCTACAAGGGCGAACCTTCCGCCAAGGACATTCTGGTGTCCTACAAAGGAAAAAAGCTGTGGGAAGGCGCCGGTACGGACGGCGAACCGGACTATTCCGTGAAAGTCATCAAAGGAGTCAGCCATGTAAAGATCTACAAGGGGCTGGATCAGACAAAACCGGCCGCATACACCTATTACAAATTTGTTCTTTACGAGGGGGATGTCAGCGGTGACGACAGTCTCGGCAAGCCGCTGATGAACTATTCCATATTGAATTTCTACCGTCCCGGCGAAGATGTGCCGAACGCCGTCTGCTGTTTCAGTCGGAATCAGGAACGGCTGTTCAAAGGACAGAGCGCGGAGACGCCCGGCGAACTGATATTCAGCTTCCCGTCAAACGAGAATGTTTACATCAATCTTGGAACAAAAATTTTCATTATTTACAAATATTTTTTCGAGCAAGCCGCCCGGGATAAGTCAAAATAACAAGAAACATAACAAGGAATTGAGGAAAAAAATGCATCGGAAACTGATTGACAACTTCATCAACATTGTGACAAGGAAATATTTCCGCTTTGACGGTCGGGCTGGCCGGACGGAATTTTGGCTCTTTTTTCTGGCCGTATTCATCGTCAACATCGTTTTGGGATTTATACCGAAAGCAGGCGGAATTCTCGGATTGGTCTGGACATTGGGAGTACTGCTGCCGACTTTGGGAGTTACCGCACGACGGCTGCATGACATCGGCAAGTCAGGCTGGATTCAGTTAGTCGGATTGATCCCGCTGATTGGCGGAATTATTCTGCTGATTCTTTGCGCCAAGCCCGGAGACGTGGCGGCAAATCAATATGGCGAAAGCGTGAAATGATTGAATTCGGGATGCGCCCGGGTTCATCATATATACAAAACGCATAAGGAGCGTTAACATGAAAAAGAGTCTTCTTCTCGTCGGCGGTGCGATTCTCGCATCGGTAGTCATGACCGGCTGTGCCGGTGTCGGAACCAATAATGGAGCGGTCACGCTCAGTGGCGCGGGCATGAATCTCTACAGTGAGATGTCCGCCAACGCCATGCTTCCGCAGTATGCGGCGCAGGATGCTGTTGTGGTCAAACGCGATGTCAAGGCGACAGCCGAATTGAAGAGCATCTTCACTGCCTTCAATTTCGGAGATGCTTCCTACGAAACGTTGAAAGCCGAGGCGCTTAAGCAGGCTCCCGGCGCGACCGATCTCACCGATGTCAAGATGGATTACAAGCAGAGCTGCATCTGCGGTATCAATACCGTCGTTGTCACCATGACCGCCACCGCGATCAAGTACAACAAGTAATTGTTTTTTTACTGTTGCGGCAACTCATCGGAATCTCTGAAAAACGATGAGTTGCCGCAGTAAAAGATGATATGTCAAAATGAAATTTATGGAATCAAGTATGAAGGACACAGAAAAACCATTGAAAGATTTTTTTCGACGGCTTTTCTGTCTTTTTGATACAAAACAGTTCAATCAGGTGTTTTAAGATGGATGATTTTACCATAGCGGCGGATAACAATGCGCCGACGCAAGATATCAGCGTCAATACCGCCAAGCCGGATTTGACCGCAAGTCAAGAACTGGCTAAGGGGCAGCAAGTGGACCAAAAGTCTATTTACGGAGAAGTGCCGCAGATTCCGACTCTGGATGCGATTGAGGGGATTAAGTTCGACTTCAACGACGGTATCCGCATTCTTTTCCCGCAGAATCAGAAAGAGTATCATGTCACATTCTCCGATATCGATACGGGGATTATTCTCTTCAGCCAGGATACCGTTCCCGGAGCCTATGTAACCAGCGTCAAGAAGTTTTATATCCGTTTCCGGCTCGTCATCCATGAAAAAGGTGGCAGGGAACCGATCTTCACCCATGATTTCGATGCGAAAGACAAAGAAGTAATGATCCAGCTTCCGGTCGGCACCATCGGCGACTCCATCGGCTGGTTCAGCTATGTCGAACGCTTCCAGAAAAAGCATCAATGCAAAGTGATCTGCGTCATGGCTCCGTGGATTGCCGAAATCGTGAAGAAACAATATCCGGAGATCATATTTATTGCTCCGGAAGAAACGAAAAATTACAAGCCTTACGCCTGTTACCATATGGGGCTTTTCTTCAAGGGCGATGTCGATCATCAACCGATCGACTTCCGTTATATCGGATTACACCGGACGGCAGGCTATATTCTCGGAGTCGATCCGGCGGATGAACCGCCGCGTTTTGATCTTTCCGCACCACGCCGGATCAGGGAGAAATACGTCTGCATCGCGGCGCAGAGTTCCAGCCAGGCGAAGTATTGGAACAATCCATACGGCTGGGACGATGTCGTCAAATTCCTGAAAGAGAACGGATACCGGGTGATCTGCATTGACAAGGAACGAGTTCACGGTACGGGATTGGTCTGGAATCATATCCCGTGGGGGACCGAGGATGAAACCGGAGACAAACCGCTTCAGGAACGGATTGACCTTATCAAAGACGCGGATTTCTTTATCGGTTTAAGTTCCGGCTTGAGCTGGCTGGCGTGGGGGTGCAATGTTCCGGTGGTGATGATTTCCGGCTTTACGCATCCGACGAATGAATTTGCAACGCCTTACCGCGTCATCAATTATCACACCTGCCACTCCTGCTGGAACGACATGCGCGAGAACTTCGATCACTTTGATTTTCTGTGGTGTCCGCGTCACAAGGGAACCGACCGGCATTTTGAGTGCACGAAACTGATTTCCGCAGAACAGGTCATCACGACGATTAAAAAGATACCAACTTTCCGGCCGTTAAACGTCGAATAATTTTATCAGGAGGTACGTTATGCAGCAGACAATGATTCCGAACAGCGGTATCATGACCGTGCCGCAGATTGCGGCGCCCCAGCTCGTCTATCTTGACTTTGACGGCGAGCTTGCCAGTTACAACGGCGAACTGCTCACCATAGACCGGGTCGAGGTGGAAGACTCCGGTCTCACGGAGCCGCAGATCGCCCGGATCGTCTCCGGACTCAATGAAGAATTCGAGGGACAGAACATCGTTTTTACGGCGGAGAAGCCTGCTTCAGGCGAATATTCGACCGTGTTCATCGGCGGAACATCCGCGTTCGAGCCGTTCGGCTCCTTCGCCGGACTCGCGGAGACGGTGGATACAGGAAACGCCGTCCGGAACGACAATGCCTTTGTGATTCTCAAGGGCGGCGAGAGCATTGAGGCGATCATCGACACCATTGCCCACGAAACACAGCATCTCATCGGCACGCTTGACCACGGCGGCGAGGGACTCGGCCGTTATGCGTGGGTTGAAACGCTGTCGCTCTCAAATGTCTCCAGCAGCGGTTTGAAGATCGGTCAGGATTCCGGCAACGATGCCGGTTATGTGAGTGCCTCCAGCGCGACATTGGTTTCAACCACGGTCAACTCTGGCGGATGTCTGAGCGCTTTCAGAGGTCAACTTACCTCTACTGTGGTCAATTCCAGTGGCGTTGTGTATCTTTCAAGAGGCAGCGCCACCGCTGCCACGATCAACGGCGGCAGGTTTCATCTCCGTCAGGCAACGTTGGTTTCAGCTACGGTCAGCAACGATGGTGTTTTGACGCTCTTCACCGGTTCCGTCAGTTCTGCCACGGTCAACTCTGCATCTATAATAGTTTCCGGAGGCAGTGCGAATGGTATGACATTGAACAACGCGAGCATGTACATTCATTCCGGTGGTGTTGTCAGCGGTCTGGCCCTCACTTCCGGAGGTTATGCTTCCATTCAATATAGTGGACTGATATCCAGCGGAACGGTCTTTTCGAGTTCCTACATTCTCAACAGCGGCGGCGAGCTGAAAGCCATCAGACTGTCCGGCGGGCGGATTCATTGCGCTTACGGCGGTCAGGCAACAGGCATTACCGGGGTCAACGGTTCGCTGAGTATGGATAGCGGAGGAAAAATCCTGTCTGCCGCCATTGGCGGCAGTGCGGATTTTGAAATCCGCAACAATGGAATCGCTTCGTCCATGACTTCCTACCTGTCCGCCAGGATGGCGGTTAGAGGTGGCGGCTCCGCAGTCAATACCACGCTCAACAGCGCCACGGTCTTTGTCCGCAGCGGCGGATGCGTCAGGAATCTGAGCATGTCCCGCGGAATAATGTATCTGAGCGGCAGTGCCATTCTGTCCGGTTCCATTGTCAACGGCGGAAAGCTTGTCACAGGCGGTCTCGTCAATGCTTTCGGCGCAACTTACACTGTGAACCTTGCCGGCTACACTGGAACAGAGGTGACAGATGCGTTGGTGGACAATTATGCGAATCTGGCGTCCGTGAGCTATGCGGTCCGTGTCGCCTCCGACCAGCAGACCGGTGTCTATCGTCTGCTGGGGAATGCGGCGGATTTCAATCAGTTGATCACGCTGGATGTCGCGGGCATCTCCGCCTCTCCGGGAACGCTGAGCGTGGGAGGAAGCCTCGAAACGTGGAGTCATCGGTATGCCTTGACGCGAACCGGAAGCACCGTGGCGCTTCAGGTGACGATGAACGATCTTCCGGTGAAAATTTATTCCGACGGCGTGATGGTTTCCGGCGGAAAGACCATCTCCAGTAAGACCATCTCCGGCTCCGGCGTGGTCATGCGGATTTCCGGCGGCGGCGTCGCCACGGCCACAACAGTCAGTTCCGACGGCACGATTTTCATTTCCAGCGGCGGCGGTGCCTCCGGAATCACGGCACGCGGAAGCGGCACCAATGTTGAAAATCGCGGCGGCGTCATGACGGACTTCAGTCAATACGACGGATTCTCGTTGATCGCCGAAGGGGGGAGCGTCCGGAATCTGAATGCGTCAGGCGGGCAGGTGGCTTTTCTCGACGCCACTCTCGGCGGAATGATCCATGCTGCTGTCTACGGCGCTATCGACGTATCGTCGCAGACGACGATAGACTTCTCCGTGGCGGACCATACGGCGGACGGGACGGCGCTCATCACGCGCTGGAACAATATTGCCAACGGTACGAAGGCGAATTACACCATCACCGTCAAAGCTGACCAATCTGCCGGAACCTATATTCTCGCCACCGGAGCCGGAACCTTCAACCAGACTCTCACGGTGAAAAACGATACGGGTAGTGAATTCGGCACCATTGCGCTCGATGAAACGAAGCGGTTCGGCAATTCCTCTTATACACTGGGCAAGGACGGTATCAAGCTGACCTTGACGGTGGAAAAAGCGACGGCAACACGGGGCGACTTCGACGGGAACGGCATATCCGATATTCTGTTCCAGAATCTGGCGGATTCCGCCAATCCGCTGGGAGCATGGATGAACGCGGACAAAACGCAGTGGAACGGCGCGCTCGGTCCCGCTCCGAAGTCCGACTGGACCGTCTACGGCGCGTATGATTTCACAGGAAGCGGCGTCTGCGACATCATGTTCCGCAGCAAACGTGCCGACACCCAGTATGCGGTCGGATATTACGAGGACGGCGACGTTACGCAGTTCCGTACCATGGGTTGGGGCGTCACTGCCGAATGGGAACTGGCCGACGTGGGAGATTTCAACGGCAGCGGCAGGGCTGATATCCTCTGGAAGAACTCCTCCAACGGCTATCTCGGATTGTGGATGGATGGCACCGACCAGTGGGTGGCGCTCCCCGCCAGCAATCTCGGTTCCGGGCAGAGCCTCATCGGCATGGGAGACGTCAACGGCGACGGAAAGGACGACATCCTGATCAACTCCAACGGAGTTCTGGGCTACTGGGACATCACCGGAATCCTCGACGATACCAGCAGCACTCCGGAATGGAACGCATTCGGAATCCATGTCGGCAACGAATGGGAAACCATCGGCTGCGCCGATTTCGATGGAAACGGAAAGGCGGACATCGTGCTGTGGCGGGACAGAGACGGTTATGTCGGTACCTATATGAACTGTGACGTCAACGATTTCCGAGGAATTTATCCCGGAGCATCGAAAGATGAATGGGGGCTTCCGGGATTCGGCGACTACAACGGCGACGGCTGCGACGACGTGCTCGTCCGCAACCTCGCCAGCGGTGCGCTCGGTTATTGGGACGGCGCGGATGAGTTCAAGTGGAATGAGATCGGCAGCGGCGTCGACAGCACGTGGGCTGTCATTGCGTAAAGGAAACGAATGGAGCTCAAGAAAATTCTTATTATTTTCGGAACAAGACCGGAAGCCATCAAAATGGCTCCGGTCGTCGCCGAGTTTCAAAGGCGCCCGGAATGTGAAGTCAAAGTCTGCTTTTCCGGACAGCACCGGGAGATGGTTGAACAGGTCCTTGAGGTATTCGGACTTGTTCCGGATTTCGATCTCGCTGTCATGAAAAAAGGACAGACGCTGACCGAAGTGACAACCGGTGTCCTTGCCGGAATGAAACGCCTGCTTGAACAATATGCGCCGGATATGGTACTGGTTCAGGGAGATACGACTACAGTACTGGCGGCCTCGCTGGCAGCGTTCTACCGCCGGATTCCGGTAGGGCATGTCGAGGCCGGATTGCGGACGGGAAACCGTTATTCGCCGTTTCCGGAAGAAATGAATCGGTTGCTCGCCTCCCGGCTGGCGACACTTCACTTCGCGCCGACGGAACGAGCCCGGAAAAATCTGCTGGAGGAAAAGATTCCGGAATCGGATATTTCCGTGACAGGCAATACCGTAATTGACGCTCTTCATATCGCGCTGAACCGACTGGATACCGATCCGGAGCGGCTGCAGCGGATGGAGGCGGAATTCTCCCATCTGAATCCGGCGCGGAAACTGATTCTGGTCACCGGTCATCGCCGGGAAAATCACGGTGACGGGATTCGGCAGATTTGCGCCGCCCTGAAACGTCTGGCGGCACGGAGCGATGTGGAGATCCTCTATCCGGTGCATCCCAACCCCAATATCCGAATGGTGGCCGAAAAAGAATTGGGCGACATGGAAGGGATTCAGCTCTGTCAACCACAGGATTACCTTTCGTTTCTTTATCTCATGCGTCGCAGTTTTCTGATTCTGACGGATTCCGGAGGAATTCAGGAAGAGGCGCCCGCGCTGGGAAAACCGGCACTGGTCATGCGGGAGAGTACAGAACGCCCCGAAGCGCTGGATGCCGGAACCATCCGCCTGGTCGGCCATGATCCGGAACGTATCGTCGGGGAAGCTGAAAAATTACTGAATTCCCCGGAGGAATACCGGCGGCGCTGCCGTCTCGCCAATCCTTTCGGAGACGGTTCGGCGGCCCGGAGAATCGCGGATATCGTACTGGAGCGCCTGTCGGAATGAATTTTGTCTTTTTCGCCGCTGTCGCATATGATTCCACCCTTGGCGGACGTACCCGGCAGCTGGCCGATATTTTGAGCTGTCGTCATCAGGTGCATTTCATCGAAATGCCCAGTTTGCGCCGCCCGATGCCCCGTCATGCCGTCAGGCGTGAAAACGGAGTATGGATCCATCATCTGCCGCCGTTGCCGGGCGGCTGGCGAATGGCGGGAACGAGCGGAGAAAAACTCTGGATTACCTATGCGGTCACCATGCTGCGGCGGACGCTTCCACCGGATTTTTTCGCCGTCGTCAGCAATCCGTTCTGGGAAGCGTTGACGGAACGGCTGGAGTCCGCTTGTCTGATCTACGACTGTCTGGATCACTGCTCAATCCATACAAAATCCTGTTACGCTCCGGCAGTGGCGGAGCGGGAACAACGCCTGGCCACCCGCTCCGGGCTGATTCTGGCCGTCAGCAGGAAGCTGACGGAGTTCTGGCAGGCCCGGTATCGGGAAAAAACGTTTTTTCTTCCCAACGGCTGTCCGGACTCATGGCTGAAGCTGGAACGCCGACAACCGCTGCGCCCCCTGGCTGGTTTTCTCGGAGCGCTGTATGAGTGGATCGATTATTCTCTGTTGGAACAGGTGGCGGACGCGCAGCCGAAGGTGCCGTTTGAGTTTACCGGTCCGGTTCGCGACCGGAAGAGTATTGCCGCTTTGCGGAAAATGCCGAATGTGAAATTTCGCACTGCCGTACCGTTCTGCCGGGCCGCGGAGGTCATGAGCCGTTATTCAGTCGGCCTGATCCCTTTCCGGCATGACCCGGTTGCCGAATACAGCAATCCGTTGAAGATGTATGAATATCTGGCGTTGGGGATACCTGTGGTCAGCACACTTCCCGGTGAAGCCGGTTTGCCGGTTCATGTCGCCATCGGTGCGGCGGATTTCATCAGGCAGGTGCAGCGGCAATTGGAGGCACCGCCCCCGGCGGAGGAAATGAAGCGGGCCGTCGTTTCCCGCACCTGGAATTGCATTGCAACTGATTTGGAAAGGATTTTAGAGAAAATATGAAAAAGGACAGTCAGCCGGCAAATTCATCGCCCAGGCAGGGGGAAAATTATCTGGAAGTGTTGAAGCAATGCAATGACTTGCTTCTCGAACAGAAACGGCGTCTGGAAGAAGACCTTGAAAAGCAGCGGAAACTTTGCACTCTGTTGAAGCTGAAAGTACGGGAACTGGCGGACGCCAACCGGGCATTCGGAGCTGAGCGCAAGATCCAGGCCACGGAAATTGCCCGGCTCACGGCTCAGGTGCAAAAGGGACACGAAAAGATTTTCAATACGGCCTTTACCGCCGGCAGCATCACCAGACAGGTCATGGAATTGCTGAATTCCAGAAGTTTCGTCTGGACTAATTTTCTTCGCTACACCGACCGCACCCTGTTGAATTTCTCCATTCAAGGGAAAGTCAACTTTTTTCGGAAGGTTTCTTCCCGCATTCTTCGGAACAAACGGATGCAGCTGCCTTCCGCTCTTCAGGGGATCGACCGGGAACTGCAACTGCTGAATGCCGCGCTTTCGGAACTTTGCCATGAAGTCAATTTAGACGGTTCCGGCTGTCAGGTTCCGGCAACTGTGGCGCCGCCGATACCGGAAATTCCGATCGCTCCGCCGTTTGAGGCAGTTACTCAGTGGAAACATATTTTTACTCCGGGGCGCGGAGAAGCGCCGAGCCGAACCGTTGCGATTGCCACGCTGCTTTTCTACGATGCAGACGGGCGGAACTACATGCACGGCGGAGCGGAACGTTATCTGATCGAGCTTTTCGGCATCATTCAATCAATGGGATTTGAAGCTGTAGTCGTTCAGGCGGGCAACTCCGACTGGACTCTAGCCCATCATTGCGAATATGGGGAACTGCCGGTAACGGCGCTGCATTCGGAATTGCTTTTCAACTCCTTCAGCGAAGCAGTCAACCGGTGGCAGAATGAGAATCCCTGCGCCTTGATGATCTATTCGCCGTTTCTGATCGCTTCGCTTTATTCCGCCCCGAATTCCCTGGGAATTTCCCATGGAATTTTCTGGGACGATCCTCATTACCGCGTGACGCAGGAAACGGTGATATTTCATCAGAAGGCTATCCGGCAGGCCATCGCCAACTGTCATGAATTGATATCCGTGGACACGAATACCGTCAACTGGTACCGTACCATGTGCCACGATGCGGAAGTCAAAATGAACTGCATTCCGAATTTCGTGAACCGGCGGGAGTTTCATCCGCTGCAGAACGCAGAGAAACGCCGAAAACTGCGAATCGTCTATCCACGGCGACTCTATGCCGCCCGAGGATTCAACCTGGTGCTGGAGGTGTTTCCGGAACTGTTCCGGAAATATCAAGACATCGAATTGGAACTGATCGGTCAGATCGATGACAACGCCCGGAAGCAGTTGAAGGATTTTCTTGGAAAATTCCACGGGCGCGTGAAACATCGCTGCTGTCCGCCGGAGGAGATGCCGGAGGTCTATCGCCGTGCGGATATCGTACTGGTGCCGACCTGCTATTCGGAAGGAACCAGCCTTTCATGCCTGGAAGCCATGGCGAGCGGCTGCGCGGTGATCGCCACCAATGTGGGCGGCTTGCCGGAACTCATCATCAACCGTTTCAACGGTCTGCTGATCGCTCCGGAAGCGGAGGCGCTGGCGGAAGCGCTGACGCAACTTATTGAACAGCCGGAATTGCGGCAGGATATTGCGGAAAACGCCTTGAAAACCAGTAAATGCTACGATCTTGTCCGCTGGCGGGACGAATGGCGCAAAGTATTGGAACGCAAGCTCGGAAAATCCCGGGAACGGCGAATTGAATTCGTTCAGCTGGCGGCTCCGGGGATGACTTGGAATGCAATGAAGCAGCGGCCTCAGCAACTCTTTCAGGCGTTGGCGCAAATGGGGTTCGAATCGACTTATATTTCCGATGAGCCGATGGTCAATCAATCTCTGCTCGGAGATATTCCTCCTCAATTGCACATCCAGCCCAACGGTTTCATTCCGAATTTGAACGGGAAATATCTTTATCTTTATTTTCCGAACATCATCTATCATCGCAATTTCACCTATGGCGAGCTGATTCGTAATTCAGACTGCAAAATCATTTTCGATATTCTCGACGATCCGTCGATCCACACCAATCCCGAGACCGGAAAGGCTGATCCGGTATTCATGAACAATTTCGAAATGCTCCTGAAAAATGCCGATTTCGTCATCACCAGCGCCCGGCAGCTGTATGAAAAATATTCCGGAATCCGACCGGATATGAAGCTGGTATTCAACGGCGTGACACTGGAGGATTTCCGGCTTCGGACCGTTCCGGAGCGTCCCGCCGATCTGCCTGACGACGGGCGCAAGATCATCGGTTATTACGGGGCTCTGGCGCAATGGGTGGATTTCGATCTGATTGAACAGGCTGCGAAGGCTTTGCCGGAACTGCACTTCGTCCTGATCGGCCTGAATGTCAATGAAGAAGAGATATCCCGCGTCACCGCTCTGGGAAACGTTCATTTTCTGGGACTGAAACACTACAATCAACTGGCCGGCTATCTCCGGTATTTCGACGTGGCGACCATACCTTTTAAAATCAACCCGGTTACAGATGCCGCTTCGCCGATCAAGCTTTTTGAATATTGCGCTTCGGGAACGCCGGTTGTAACCACCGGATTTGCTGAAGTCATGCAGTATCGGGAACAGGGCGTCATGGTAGCCGAAAGCCGGGACGATTATATTGCAAAATTAAAACAGGCCGCCGGCCTGAAAGATGAAGATTTGGAGAAACTGCGGAAAAAACTGGAGGCGCTTGCCGAATCCAATACCTGGGCGATTCGGGCTTCCATCATTGCGGACATGGTACGGGAAAAACAGGATAACACTGAGGAAACGGAAGATGTTCGATAAACTGGAAGATGTCACTTATACCTCCTTCGGCATTGTTCCGCAGGAGTTCTATAAAAACAAATTCAATTCGGTTCCCAGTCACGATTATCTGTCCGATCCGGTAAACCGTTTTCTGCTCGGAGCTTCCCGAATCCGTCATCTCTGCCGGGAGCTTCAGGGGGGACGGGTGCTTGATCTCGGATGCGGATGCGGACCTTACGGCTTGACGCTCAAACAGCACGGCTATGCCGATCATCTGACCGGAATCGACCTGGATCCGGATTGCACCAAACGCGCCGGAGAGTGTTATGATGAGGTCGTGACGCAGCAGGCGCTGGATCAGCTGCCTTTTCCCGATGGCAGTTTTGACGCCGTATTCAGCAGTGATTTTTTCGGGCATGTGGAGTTCCGTTACAAAGACGCCTTGATTGCGGAAGTTGCCCGCGTATTGCGTCCCGGCGGCCGGACCATCCATCTGATCGAAAGCGGAAATTACGACTACCTGCATTGCAATCAGGATGATCCGGATGATCCGCTCCGTAAGTACGTTTACGTGGACGGACATATCGGGGTGGAGTCACCGGTCGCGATCAAGCGGCGTTTCGAGCCGTATTTCGAGCAGATTCACCTGCGTAACGCCATGCTGTTTCCCTTTTTTACCGTCCAAGGGTTCATCAACAATACCGATGTTTTCGGCGAGGAGTTTTCGGCGCTGCTGCGAAAATTCTCTCCCGCCGAGGCGCAGGCGGCGGATATCGTCAGCGGTTTTATCTGCGACTATCTGGAACGGGAACTTTATCAGGAAAATCCGGCGAACCTAGATCCCACGCTGGAACGCAATCTGCCGCGAGTGTTGAAATATGAGTGCGGAATGGTCTTTCTTTCCGGGTTAAAAAAAACGGAGCAGGAATTCCATGCGTAACAAAAGGGTTCTGTTTTGCCTCCGCCGGGATTATTTGCGCCATCCCGGCGGGGATACCATGCAGATGGAGTCCTATGCACGAATTCTGCGACAGTCGGGAAATCATGTCCGGTTGCATTCCGGTTCCGTCGCACCGTCGGATCTCGAAGGAAACGACATAGTGTTTGTCTGGCATCTGGAGCGGCCGCATGACAGTTTTCAACCGTGGCATACCGCAATCCGCAATGGCCTGCCCGTGGTACTGCTGCCGACCTGTTTTCACGCGAATACCGCTGGATTTTGGCGGGCTTTGCCGGAGCAGTTCAAAATCTGGTACCGCTGTCTTCGGGAACCGTCAGACTCCGCCTCTCATTACATGCAATTCCGTTCGTGGCGGCATTGCCGTGAGAGAATGTTGACCCAAAGTTCGTGTTTGATCGTCAACTCCGAAGCAGAAAAAACGTTGTTGCTTCGCGAAGGTGCCAACACCTCACGGGTGGTCGTGATTCCCAATGTCGTCGATCAGGAAACATTGACGGTACAGGAACCGGCGCCTTGGAATAAACGTCAGCGGATCATTTGTATCGGGCACTTCTGCCCTCGTAAAAACCAATTGGGATTGATTCGAGCTCTGCGTGGACTTGACTTGCAGATCACCTTTGTCGGTACGGCCCGGCCGATGCACCAACGCTATCTGGAACGCTGCCGGCGGGAAAGCGCCGGCCAACATCTGTTTACCGGTGCGCTTTCCCATTATGATACGTTGAAACTGCTGGCGCAAAGCCGTCTGGCGATTTCCGCCAGTTTTGAAGAAACGCCGGGAATCGCCAATCTGGAGGCGGCTGCTTTGGGATGCAATCTTCTGTTGTCGGAAATTGCTCCGATCCGGGAATATTTCGGCGCGCGTTCAATGTATCTTGATCCGTCCCGTATTGATGCGGCGCGAATTCGGGAAGCGGTACACCTGCCGCCGTCTCCGGAATTGAGAACCCATATTCTGTCCCATTATACGGAAAAGAATCTGCATCGGTTCTTTCAAATACTTGAAATTGAGGAAATGGCTCATTGAAACAATTCATTCAAAATTGGAACATCATCTATTATCGGAGCATGGCGGAACTGAAAGCCGAGGCCAGCAACAATTATGCCGGCTACATCTGGTGGGTTTTGCAACCGTTTCTGGCGCTGGCCGTCTATTATGTGGCATTCCGGTGGCTGATTCCCTATCCGGACGATCGGTTTACATTGTTTCTGTTCATCGGGATCACGGTCTGGCAGCTCTGGGCCAATACTTTGATCCGAAGTTGCGCCGCATTGATTACCTATCGGCCGCTGATGCTGCAGTTGAACATTGAGAAATACGTCTTCCCGGTGAGTATCTGCATCGTCAATCTGGTGAAGTTCCTGACCGCATTTATCCTGCTTTTACTGTTGGCTCCATTTCTGGGCGGCACCGTTTCTGCGGCTCTGATGACGCTTCCGCTGTTGTTACTGTTATTATTGTTATTGACTTGCGGGACCGGGATGATACTGGCCGCGGTTACGCCGTTCTGCCCGGATATGGTGCTTGTGGTGGAGTTTCTGTTGCATCTGATGATGTTTCTGAGCGGTGTGTTTTTCGACTTGACGCTGCTTCCGGAGGGAATACAGAAAGTGCTGGCATTCAATCCGCTTGCGGTTATCATCAGCCAGCTCCGTCGAGTGATGATGGACGGCTGTTTCCCGGACTGGCAGAGCTTGGCGGGACCGGCTCTCTGGACATGTATCCTGCTGGCCGTCGGCGGCTGGATGTTGAAACACTTCGGCAAACAATATCCGAGGATGACCTGAACCATGAACCAGTCCATGATTGTGTATGATGTGTGCCATGTCGGCATAAGCTATATGAAATCCGCATCTTTCCCCTGGCGGAAAAACCGGTTCCAAGCATTGAAGGATGTCAATTTCCAGATACGCTCCGGCGATGTTGTCGGCATCATCGGCCGGAACGGAGCCGGAAAAACAACCCTGTTGCGTCTGTTGGCCGGTATCCTCAAACCGGATACGGGAGTTATCCGCCGGGCTTATGAGCATGTCGGAATCCTCTCGTTCGGTTCCGGATTCGAAGATCGCTTGTCCGGGCGGCAGAACATCATGCTTGAAGGGATTCAGATGGGAGTACCACGCCGGAAAATTCTGCAGCACGCCGATCCGATCATCGAACTGGCCGGACTCGGCGAATTCATTGATCAACCGATCAAAGTGTATTCTTCCGGCATGCGTACCCGGCTTGGGTTTGCCATTGCCTATTATCTGCATTCGCAGGTTTTACTGATTGATGAAACCTTTGTGGCCGGGGATGACGAATTTCAGAAGAAGGCCGGGCAGCTGATCACGGAAAAAATCCAATCCGGTATTACCGTAGTCATGGTTTCGCATGCATTGAGTGTCCTGGAACATTTGTGTAACCGGATTATTCAGATTGAAGACGGTGTGTCTCTCCCTGAATTGCCGGTACGGGAATCAATCGAGAGATACCGGCACCAATGAGAAAATATACCGACAATGCCTGGTTTTCCGCATTGTTTCTTCCGTTATGCGGCCTGCTGGTGCTGGGAACGTTGCTTTGGCTCAATCCGATTCCGGCAGATGATACGGCGACGCGCTATGCTCCGATGGCGCAAGCTTTTGCCGAGGGAGATTGGTTCTATGCGTTTCATCCCCATTCCGGCGTATTTTTCCCGGCACTCTCCGGTGGAATCGCGTGGCTGACCGGGGTGGACGGCTTCCGAGCCTGTCAGGTGGCGGCACTTCTGCTGTGGGCGACGGCGGCCATTCCGCTTTACGGTATCGTTCTGAAACTCTGGGGGGATCGGAGAATCGCCCTGCTGGCTGAACTACTCTATTTGGCCGCCTCCCATCTACAACGTTACGTCTACGATGGTTTACGTGATAACGGTCGTTCGCTCGGATTGTTTCTTTTGGTACTTGGCTTGCTGATGTTTTATGAAAGTTGTCGTTCATGGCGGGCAGTTCCGGTGAGCGCCGTCGGTGCGGCACTGCTGACAATGCTTCGTGTCGATGGTCCACTGATCGCTGCCGCCGGAATCCTCTGCTTTATTGTCTGGGATGTTACGGGAAACCACCGAAATCTTCTCCGCTGCGCTGCCTTACTGATCCTGACCACGGTTCTGATTTCTCCGCAACTGTATTTAAACTATCGCTGGAGCGGCTACCCGGTGCCGAATTCCCGTTATTCGCTGATTCTGGAACATCTCGGCATTCCAGGCTGGGGAGACGGCATATGATCAGCGTCATCGTCAAGGGGTGTTATCCCTATTTCTCAATTCTGGCATTCTGCGTGATTGTCTGGCGAATCAAGGCCGGGCTTTGGAATCGTCGGGAGACCATCGTACTCGTCTGTTTCGCAGGGCATCTGTTGCTGGAGATTTTGCAACTCATCGTCGGGGACGGGAAATGGGAAATTTCACGCCGTTATCTGCTGCCGGCAGCTCCGCTGTTATTCGGGTGGACGGCATACGGACTCCGAGTTCTCTACCTGCAATATCGTTTCCGCATTCCGGCATGGTGTCTGTGGAGTGCCGGCTGCCTCGCGCTGGCCATCCTGTTTTTCGATGGAATGGCGCCGTCACTGAAAAACTATTATTCCAGACGAAAACACGGGGAACTCGAGGTGATCGCTCAGGCGGTTCCGGCGATTCGAGCGAACTACGTCGGACCTGCAACGGATCAGGTTCCCGCTCATCGACAGATCTATCATTCGCACCGGCGCCCGGTGGTCTGGAGTGAGTTTCCCGCCGTCGCTTTCTTTGCCGGGGGACGTTCTGAGCCGTCTCCCTTCTGTGATACTCCAGATTTTTGGATTTTGCGTCCGAATGAACCGGAGCCGCCCGCGCGCAAGTTGCTCGAGATGAACGCAAATGGTTTTTGTTATATCCTTTATCAGGCTGTGGGCACGCACCGAAATCCGCCGGAATATGAGCATGACCTCCGCCGGAATTTGAGCACGTTGTCCGCCGGAATTTGAGCATGGGCACCGCGGACAGCCCCCTAACGCCCGGCAGATACAATTTTATCAGTCGGTTTTGAAATAGAGAATGATGATTTTTCATAGGGTGTATAAAAAAATTTCCTGCATTAGTCGTGACTTTGAAATCCATGCAGAGAGAAAGCGTCCAGTCTGCCCCAAGGCAAAAGACAAAAGGGTATGCGGGACTAAAAATAGAAAAGTAACAAAAACGATTTGGTAAAATCTAACAAAGAGGATATAACAATGGCACAAAAAACACCCGGAGCAGCAAGTTACAGGCAGAATATTTGCCCGTCAGAGAAGATGCTCTTTGCGAAGGTTGCAGAAGATTTTTCAAAACAGAAGTTGACCTTGTTAAACTGCGACTGGAAACAATCGGCAAAAATTATTCAAATGTCGCGTGTGAATGAGCGTCTTTCGAATATTTTAATACGAGATCAACAAAATACTCCGTTTCCGAAACCAATTCAAATTGGTGATTATTGGGTTTCTGTCAATAAGAACTCTCAGCCGATAATAACGTGTTATCGCTTTCCATTTACTTATAACTTTCGCGAAGAGTTGGTGATAGCCCAAGATATTCAAGATGGAAAACGTTTGCCAGTAACTCTTCCTTGCCTGAAGCATACTCCCTTTTATTTTTTGCGTTTACTTTTTCATGATGAAGCAATAACAAAATATGGTTATGATGAATGCGGATTTCAAGAAGCTGAATATTTAGGAGCAGAACAGCTTGCTTTCAAATATGAGTATACTGGAAGTTGGGGAGGTTCCTATCAGGAAATTATGGGGGACATCTTTCTAACGCCCCCTGAGCTGTTTGAAGCATGTAGTGAATATGGCCGGTTGTTTTATATTTATGATTGCAAGGGGCATATGAGTTGCTCATTTGAAATGATTCCTGTTGGGGAAAGCGTTTTAGTTTTTCCTCACAGTTATAGAACTCGTAGGAATTTTTCAGAGCCTGTCAAGGTATATTTTCAACAAAATGCCAATGTTTCCATTTGGGGCGTGGACAAAATCTGTAACCCCGCAGCTGAGCATGTGATTCTCTATCATAACCCCGGCATTATGCGTTTGAAATTTCCGAATGCTTCGGTGGCAACGGGATGTATTCTCGGTGGACTTGATTCGATTCCCTATGTATCCTGTGAAGGGCTGCATAAAAAACAAAATCATATTTTGATTTCTGAAAATACATTTGATCTTGCTTTTGCTTTGAACCTTGCAGTTGCCATGAAAAGACAAGGCGTTCCAGTGGTTCGTTTTATGAAAATGGAGGCGGCCAACCGGTGCGAAACAGATTATAACTGGGACGGGATAATGTATCCGGCAACACAGTTAAGCGATATGCAAATTCAAAAAATCACTCCTGCGGAATTGCGGTTACTGGCTGAATCCAATGGAGTTCAAATTCCGGAAAATTTTGTAAATTACTTTGAGCAGGTTTACTGATGGATACACAAAATGAACTGAAAGAGTTCTTTGTAAATTTTTTTGTGCCGATTGACAATATTCCGGAGGATACAGCCTGGCGTAATTCTATCAGCATGGAAGCACGTGCTTCCATGCTGATAGATAATGCTTCTCTGGAGGATTTGTCTTCGCTTTTCAATGTATGCATCAATGAAAATGTTCTTACTCTTAAATTGCCTGCCCCACTGTCGGTTCAAGTTACTGCACCGACGACTTTTCCCGCACCCACGACAGTCGGATACACCTACGTAGATGTATGTTATTCTTGGAATTTTTCCAGTTACTGCATAACGAGAACAGAAACAACAACTGACTACTTCCAGATTAGTGGACGCTGGCATATAAAAGATTCATTGTTTGAGAGAAGTAAATGCGAAAGTCTCTTGACGCTAAATTTACACAATGCAAAACCCTCTTTTTACTGGAATGACTCCGGAGCTGTAAATATTTTGCATAATTGTTCAGGTAAACTTCAAAAGGAGTTGAAAAAGCATTTTACTGAGCATTCGACTTTCCAGCTGGCAGAACCATTAACTTCCCATAATACTCCGGGGAAAATCTGCCGTTTCTTTCGTAAGGAAGCATTGCCGTTATCACCGATCTCTTTGTCTCATCATTTCTCACAGCTTGAAGAGGGTGTTTCGACAATACCATTCGAGCCTGTCATTTCTGGACAAAGTGAAGCTGAAAGTGTTCACGATTCCTTAAAAAGCATGTTCTCTGCAAAGCGATTGCTAGATTCATTATTAGAATATCGGCCCAAGGCGTATGAAAGATCGCAACAGTTTCTTTTTCCATTCAAGGACAAAGATAACTATACAGTCATGACTGTGTTGAAATGTTATGATGACACTTTTCAGCAAAAAAGTTTCCTGCCCGTGACGCGCTGGCAGGTCAAGCATACTCTTCAACGGTATTGTATGGCTGTTCCGGGTGAAAAGAAATTATCTTTATTCAATTTGCCGGAGTTGGCAGCTTGTCCGGATGCACCTGTCATATTGACTGACAGCCTTGAAATAGCCGCCCTTAATCAAGCAAAGATAGAGCCGGAGAAATTGATTTTCACCAGTTTTATTTGCGATGATGGGCATTATGATCAGGTGGATTGGAAGCCGTTAAAAGGTCGTCAGCTTTATCTGCTTGTCACGAATCATTCAGGTAGAACATTCGAAGAAGCCTGTTTGAAAGTCGGTAAGTTGGCAGATTATTTGAAGAAATTTCAATCAGTAGAACTTCAGTTCGTTCGCGTTCCTATCTGGTATCGTCCTCTTCCTGTTCTGCATAGTATTCAAGAGTTGATCTCGGCATATAAAGCAGCTCCCCCGCAGCCTTATAAAGAAGATATACGGATATTGACGCCGGAAGAGTTTGAAACGATTCGAGGAATGGCAGAGCAGAGGATTGGCATACCGCCGGAAGCGTGGTGGAAAACTGAACGGGAACGGATTGCCATATCGCCACAAACTTCAACAGATATTCTTGAAGTGGCAAATATGAATCGATTGGATTATATTCTTTGGCCTTTTCTTGTTCGCGGCAAAAGCACTCTGCTGTACGCGAGCAAAGGGATCGGTAAAAGCGCGTTAGCTCACAGCATTGCTGCTTGTTTGAGCAGTCAGCAAAAGAAACGGTTGTTTATAGAAAACAGCTGGGGAGCAAGCAAGGGGAACTTTGACTCTTATAAAGTTCTGTATCTTGATTTTGAAAATCAGCCTAATGAGCATCTGGATCTTTTAAAACGGATGTGCCGGAAATATTGGCATACTGAAAAATCCGAAACAGAGAAAGATGCAAAGAACTTTCTCTGGAAAAACATGCCTGAAATAGGGTTGTCAGGAATCAATTTTACTCTCCCCGAAAATCATCAGAAGTTATTGGATTTGCTTGATAAAGCTCAGAATGAGGGAGAATCAAATCATCCGGTGGATGTACTCATTATCGACACTTACCATGAATTTACGAGTTTGAGTGATGAGGTAAATACTCATCGCGGCTTGCGGGAGCTTTTGCGGATACTCAGTGAGCGTAATTTAGCCACTTTGATTTTAAACCATGCCAAAGCATCGGATTCGCAAAAGATGTCGGGTTACAACATCATCAAAGAATCTTTTGCATATGTGATGAAACTCAGACGGGAAGGGGAACAATCCCGACCGCTTTCAGAGCCGATAACAGTCAGTTTCGATGCTGTCCGAACAGGTTGGTTGGGACGGGAACTGACGGAGTTTAAAATATATCAGCCGGAGTCGCCGGGCAGATGGCATCTCTATTCGCCCGAACGTTCTGCAACAGAAGAACGGAACCGGATAAGAGACTACTATATCAATGTGGAAAAGTTTGGAAAAGAGGAAACGGCAAAACTACTCGGAACATCTCCGGCTTCGTTATATCGTGATGTAAAAGATGCAGATTGATCCGATTGCATTTTTTTGTTGAGATGATATAGTATTTATAGTTGTTTGATTTCAGGATTGGAGCCGGGGTACCACTCTTTTTAAAGGGTGCCATCGGGTGCCGTTTACAAGGGAAAAAGTGCCGAAAAGTGCCGTTTTTACGATCTTGGAAGCCTTGCAAAACCATCAGGTCAGAACGATAGTTTTTCGTTTCAGACCAATGGGTTGTAACTTATTTTGAGCTCAAGCTGCGGGTAGTTGGCTCTACACTTTGGGTGTACCACCTTTGTGCAAGCTTTGTGTAACTTCCGGCAGCTCCTTCCCTTGCCCAGACTGACATATCGGGATGGTTTCGTCGCATTTTCTGCCGCTCATGCGTCCCCGGCAATCCACAAGTGAAAAAGCTACAAAAAAAATGTCCCCGGAAACAAAGTCCAGGGACGGATCATAAACAGACAATCTTATTTGAGGCGGCCTGTGTAAGCATCGGCATCGGTATTGTCGATGACATATTGGAAGAATTTTTTCTCCGCCGCAGAGCGGGCCGCGTCCCACGGACGCGGCTCTCCGCAAAGCTGTACGACCCAGAGTTTCAATTCCTTGCGATGCCAGTTGACCATGCAGTTCGTGCCCCAGGCTCCGCCGTGCCCGAACCACGCATCCTCCTTGTCCTCCTCCGGGGCACTGAGGCCGAGGGAATACCCGCCCATCCCTTTCGGACGGGTGGACTTGGCAAGCAGTTCTTTGACGGTCTCCTCTTTAAGGATTCTCACTCCGTTGTCGCCCACGCCGAGATTCATCAACATCTTGTAGAATTTAAGCTGGTCGTTTGCAGTGGTCCAAAGCCCTGCACCGGCCGATGCAAAGACATGGGAGTCGTTGTAGGGGCGCTGCTGCATGCCATTCTGCAGCCGATACTTTGCCGGCGCATCTTTCACGCAGTCGTACATCTCCACTTGTGTTTCAAGCGCCCGGTCGCTCGGCCAGAATGAACTGGACTCCATGCCCAGCGGAGTCAGAACGCGCTCCTGGAGGAAATCCTCCCAGCGCTGTCCCGTCACAACCTCAACGATTGCCGCGCCAATGTCGATTCCGGTGTTGGAATACTGAGTTTTGGTTCCGGGTTCAAACAGCAGCGGAGACGCGGCCGCGATGGCTGCCGTCTGCCGAAGCGGAGCACCGCCGCTCCAGCCGCCGCCCTTGATGTTCCCCTGCTTCGCGCAAATCTCGAACGGGAAACCGCCGGTATGATTCATGACCATGCGGATGGTAAGGGTGTTTTTGGCGCGGACCAGCGTCTTTACGCCATCCTTGTTGGAGGCCAGCACCCAGAGCTCCTTGAATTCCGGAAGATATTTTGAAACGGGATCATCCAGTGAAATTTTGCCTTCTTCGATCAGGATGGCGATTGTAACGCCGCAGAACCCCTTGGTCTGCGAGCACTGCATGAAAACATCATCCATCGTGATTGGACGTCCGGCCGCAACATCGGCATAACCGACACAGGTGGTTTCCTGAATGCCGTTTTTGTAAAAGACATTGATTGCTCCCGGAAGTTGTCCGCTTTGAACAAAGGGAGTCAGTGCATCCTTCGCAAAAGTCGTTCCCGATTCTTTAACGTCGGATTTTCCCGATTGGCATCCCGTGATGACAGCCATGACTGCAATCAGCATCAGCAGTGTCTTCAGGTGATTTTTCCTGGTTTTCATTTGTACCATAGCTCCGGAGATCTTTATTGTTGATTATTTTCCTGAAACCTGATTGATATACGAAATTCAATGACGGCACTTGACCGTTTTCAATTCTGATAATACTGTATTGCTTCTCCTTTCCTCTTTTCCCTGACCTGCCAGGAGGAACCGCCTTGTCCGCAGCAGCAGATCGCAGTTGCCGGGGAAGCACAAGAAGGTCCAACAAGCAAAAATACATCAGTCAGCCAGTCTCGTCAAGTACCGGATTTGATTCCAACGCGAAAATTTGAAGAAATCACAGGGAAAACCATATGATTCCAGATTCAAATCCAACGAACCTTATTATATGCATTTATATGTTGTTTCACAATTTTTGTTGTACTATCAGCAGCTCCACCCACAAAAATTGTGAATGTTTTCAAATATCGTCCGCGGGTACCCTCCTTGATGATCTCCGAGAGAGAATATTGCTTCAATCCAAGATAATCTGTTTTAGTTACAGAATTATTCCCTACCATCGCATAGAGGTTCACGCCGCCTTCTTCTTCGATGGGGTCGCGGCTGATCCATCTGCCGAGTTCGGGGCTGTAGTAGCGGTAGTTGTAGTAGACGAGACCGGTTTCGTCGTCGTGGTATTCGCTGCTGAAGCGGAACGGGTTGATTTCGGCCAATTCGCCGGTCGAGGAGAGGAGCCGACCAAACGGGTCGTAGACGTATTCCGCGACTTTCGTTCCCGCCGCGTCGATCAGCGACATCACGTTCTTGTTGCCATCCGTGACATAGTAGTAGGTCTCGCCGTCATACATCATCGAAAACGGCGTGTCAAGCCCGGTCGATTCCGGGTGCCACGCGAAAGCCATGGTCACCGCATCGCTGTTCAGCGCGTCCAGCACCTGAATCAGCTTGTAACCGTCGTAGACGAATTTCTCGTGTTTCGTCAATACGTTCGCGGTGTAGACCTTCTTCTCGAAGCGGCGCCCCATGTAGTCGTAGCTGAATTCAAGCCGCGTATCGCCGTTCTCCGCCGAAATCAGGCGGTTTTCACCGTTCCAACCGTAGCTCCAGCCCATGATCCCGGTCAGCATATTGCCGTCCACATCGTAGGTCGGATTCCATGTGTTCATCGGCCAAACCGTACTCACATCGGTGTATTGGTTCAATATATTGCTCGTCAGATAGTAATAGGTATTCCCGGTTCGGCTGGTTTCCGTCCAGTTGCCGATATCATCATAACTGAATCCGCCATAATAGAGGCCCGGCGTGACCTGTTCCTCTTCTCCCGCACGGCGGCGTTCCATCGCCGTTACCTGACTTTTTCCGTCATACCGGAACTTCCAGTAACTGCCGTCTTCCGATTCCACACGGATGCGCTGGTCCTTCTCGTTCAGCGTGTAGCCGGTCGAAAGCTGACCGTTCAGCTTGATCTCCGTCAAACGGTGCTGCGCGTCGTATTCGAACGCCCGAGCGGTCGAGGTCCCCTCCGTCGTGAAGCCGGAAAGCTGATTCAGGCCGGGACGGTAGGTGTAGGACGTCGTCCTCTCCTGCCAGCCGAGCATCGAGGCCTTGCCGTTCGCGTAACCCACGGACGCCGCGTAATCCCCGGACGCAATTCCGGTACGCCGGCTCTGCGCGTCGTAGGCGCGGCTGTATTCACATGGCTGCACGCCGGGAACGGGTGTAGTTGTGGCTTTCATTCGGGGCCGGCCTCCGAAGGTTGGCGTTCCGCAACGAAAAAGGAGATTCTGAAGTAATCTAGTCAGATTGGAGGAAAATGCAAGCGGTATCCAAGGAAAATATGAAGAATTACTGAAAAAGAAGAGCATCCGGACCCGAAAAATTTCTCCAACAGAAATTTTTCGGGTCCGGATGCTCTAAATAATATAATAATCGACAATCACTTGGAACAACTATTCTTATTAAAATACATTTATTAGCAAATTTTCATATATTACTAATGATGATTTGGTAAAAAATGAAAAGTAAAACTCACACCGATTGATAGTAAAACATAAAATATAAAAATGAAAAACGAGCAACTAAACAAATCCCCCCAATAAATAAATCTAATAGATTGCCAAGTACATAACAGCAACATTATAACAATGCTAAATTTTATAAAAAAATATAGAACATTATTTTTGTAATTCATTACGTTATGAAAATTAATTTCTTCAGGAAGAGAACAAAAACTTAGTATAAGGAAAAGAATTCCTCCTGTACATTCAATAAGAAATATCCAAAAAATAGCAGCTAACGATGCCAATACCAAATTACCGGCATAATATCCCAAAGGATATTCTATAGAAAAGTAAGGGTACACTAAAACATTTACGACAGTTCCACATCCCCATATGGACCACAAATAAATATAGTAATATTTATCTTCTAATGTAGATATTTTCTTATTAATCTTTGCACATCTAAAAATATTTAATATCGATAATGCAATAATCATTCCCCCAAAGAAAAAATTGAAAATAGTGATGTAGCCATCACTATTCTCACGTTTGTAGAATAAAAAGTGCCTAAACAAATAAAATAATAAAGACAACAAAAAAATTTCACCAACCATTAAAGACATGCCAAAATAATTAACAACTTTTTTGTTACAATTAATTCGTCTCCCAAAAATTAGCAACATTATCCCCCCCTTTGAAATGCAGGAAAACCACCGGTGAAACTCCATGACTCTAAATGGCTATTATAAATTAATTGAAATTTTCCGGAAAACTTAATTCTTATCTTATAATTCCTTGGACGAAAACCAAAATACACTCTCAGCGGAATACTTAAAAAATCTTTACCATACCCAAAATTCGGATCAATAATATCATTCCAGATATATTGCAAATCGCCGTCAAAACAAATTTGACTTCTCCTATATATTTGTCCAAACCATCTATATCCCCCCACCGTCCAATTTGTTCCATGCAATAATTCATAGCCAGTACTGTATCCATTGTCGCTAAGGACTATCGCATCTGTCTCATCGAGCCTCATATAACTCCCAACAAGAAACAATTTATCTATTGCTTTTATCTTACTGATAATAAGATCTCTCGTTTTTACCTGAAGATCAACATTTTTCTTTAAATAATCTCCAAATGGAGCATCAAGCCAATCCCCCTCTCCCATAACCCAACGCACAAAAATCGAAAATCCTTCCCTATCTTTAAAATTAGAATATAAACTTGCCAATTTTATTTTAAGCTCTGTAATCTTCATAGCAGTATACCAATCACTCATAGAACATCCTAAAAAGTCTCTTTCATTCACCGGATTATTTCCTACCATCGCATAGAGGTTCACGCCGCCTTCTTCTTCGATGGGGTCGCGGCTGATCCATCTGCCGAGTTCGGGGCTGTAGTAGCGGTAGTTGTAATAGACGAGACCGGTTTCGTCGTCGTGATACTCGCTGCTGAAGCGGAACGGATTGATTTCCGCCAGCGAACCGGTCGAGGAGAGGAGCCGACCGAACGGGTCGTAGACGTATTCCGCGGCTTTCGTTCCCGCCGCGTCAATCAGCGACATCACGTTCTTGTTGCCATCCGTGACATAGTAGTAGGTCTCGCCGTCATACGTCATCGAGAACGGCGTGTCAAGCCCGGTCGATTCCGGGTGCCACGCGAAAGCCATGGTCACCGCATCGCTGTTCAGCGCGTCCAGCACCTGAATCAGCTTGTAGCCGTCATAGACGAATTTCTCGTGTTTCGTCAACACGTTCGCGGAGTAGACCTTCTTCTCAAAACGGCGCCCCATGTAGTCGTAGTTAAACTCAAGCCGCGTGTCGCCGTTCTCCGCCGAAATCAGGCGGTTTTCGCCGTTCCAGCCATAGGTCCGGCTGCGGTCGTATTCACATGGCCGTGCGTCGGAAACGAGTGTGGTCGTGGCTTTCATTCGGGGCCAGCCTCCAGAGTTGGCGTTCCGCGACAAAAAGGAGATTTTGGAGGTAATCTAGTCAAGGTCAGGGGAAAATGCAAGCGGTGCCCGAGGAAAATGTGGAGAATTGCTGAAAAAGAAGAGCATCCGGACCATGATCAGTGAAGAATTTCTTGTTAGGGGAAAATTCTCCAGCCTGGATGCAATATAAATTCCCTTATGCTAATTTACCAGATTTATCCTTCAGCCGCATTGAGATGCTTGCGCTGATTGACAGAAAAACATATACTCCAAAAATAAACATTGCCCCCTCAAATAAGCGACCCAAATAAATAAACCTCAAGGATAACCAGACACATAAAAAAGACAAAACGGCCAAAATCAATCTAATAATGTCTATAAAAATGTTTTTCCGAATTCCCCCCAATAAATTTGACAAATTCATTGGAGCCGGAAAGGAGCAAAAATACAGAATTGCAGCCAAAGCAAAGCTGATAAAACAGACTCCAATCATTCCAGAAACAGCGTTAAGTAATGTCCAAAATAAAATACCGTTATAATATCCGAGAGGAAACTCTATATCAAAATAAGGAGCAAGCATCCTATCTACAAGAAAACAACTTCCCCATAAAAGCCAAGAATAAATATAATAGCATTTATTTTTGCCTCTTCACCAGAATTTGTGGGCGAAATCCGGTTCCGGGAGTTCGCCAAGCTGGTGATATAAGCACACTTTTGCAATTTTGAGCGTCCGAAATCCGAACGATTTCCTGATAGTCAGATTTATTTTC
>NZ_VUNS01000038.1 GCF_009695545.1 Victivallis lenta
AAGATTTTTCAATCTTTCTCAAAACTCCGGCTCGCTCCGTTTTCCAGCAACCGCGTCCCTCATCAGGCGCAACAGGGATTTAAAATATACCCTTTTCCGATATTTTCAAGCTCAGATTTCATTATTTCTCAATAATTTTCCAGAAACCCAAACCAGAAATCTCAATCAACATCCCCAACTTCAGGGGCAACGGATTCTTAATATATCATCAATATTTCAGCTTGCAAGCTCAGAATAGACCATTTTCACGATTTTTGAGCGAAAAACGCCTCAAAAACGCGATTGGCGGTAATCCCGCGGCGCCATGCCGGTGTGGCGGCGGAAAAAACGGGAAAAGTAAAATTCACTGCCGAAGCCAAGCTCAGCGGCAATTTCCTTGATGGACAAATCACCGCGCCGGAGCCGGGACTCCGCCCGGCGGCACAGTTCAGCGGCCAGGAACTCCTTCAGCGTCCGGCCGAAATCGCGCCGGAACTCCCGGCTCAACCGGTCGTAAGAGCGGCCGGCGACCTCGGCCAGCTCTTCCACTGTGGTTCCGGCATTCGCGCGTACGCGCATGTATTCGAGAAGGGTTCCGTAGCGCGCCTTCAGCCGGTTCCGCCACTCCCAGTCAAGCGTGATCTGCGGTGCAAGGCGCAGCAGAATCCCGCAGATAAAGCGGTGAAGCGCAAAAAAAGAACTCCAGCCCGGCTGCAAAGCGGCGATTCCGGCGACCTCCCGCATCGTCTCCTCCCCGGGATCAAACCGGACGCAATCGGTTTTACCGGAAAATAAATCCACTCCCGGCATTACTTCGACCCGGAAATGAAAACTGAAAAAGCGGAATCCGGCCGGAAAATCGAACTCGAGATCTAGCTGCGGAGGCATGAAACAGGCGAATCCGGGCTCGAGCCGGAGCGATTCGCCCGCCGAATGATTCATCAAACTCCCCTCCCCTTCCCGAATCAGGAACAGACGGTTGAAGCCGTAGCTGTTCCGGCCGTGCCAGGTGAAACCGGCCTCGCCGAACTCAGAGAAATTCCATTCGAGGTCACGGAACAGCCGCGTCAGCTCGTCATGTCGGACCAATCCCATAAAGATATATGTTTTCCCCGTATTTATCCATTCCCAAATCAATTCCGGCAACATAAATTATACCATACTCAAGAAAAGTTCAACCGGGAGAAAACATGAAGTACGACAAAGATCATCGTTCCGCCATTTCATTCCCGCTCGGCGGCATCGGAACCGGCTGCATCGGACTCGCCGGCTCCGGCCACCTCGTCGACTGGGAGATCGCCAACCACCCGAACAAATGCAGCACGAACCGTTACAGTCACTTTGCGATCAAAGCCGAGGCGGACGGGACGCTGCTTGATGCGCGGATTCTGAACGGCGACCTGCCGCCGCCCTACATGGGAAACACGACCCCGGCGGAGGTGAAGTTCGGCGGGCACCGCGGCTTCGGCTACGGCGCGGCCTCCAATCTTCTGCCGGGACTGCCCCACTTCCGCGATGTGGAATTCGACGGCACCTTCCCGGTCGCAACGCTGGAATTCTCGGAGCCGGGGTTTCCGGGCAAGGTGAAGCTTACCGCCTTCAATCCGCTGATCCCGCTCAACTCTTTCGATTCTTCACTGCCGAGCGCGCTTTTTGAATTCACCGTGCGCAACGATTCCGCCCGGACGGTCACCTACACGCTGGCCGGTTCGCTGAGTTCGATGCTCGGCCCGTCACGCTCGGAGTGGAAGCGCAACGGAGAATTTCCGCATCTGGAGCAGACCGCAACCTCCGTCCCCGCCGACTCGGCCGACTACGGCGAACTGACGCTGGCCGCCGGCGGAGGCGACTCGTCATCCGGCCAGAGCTGCTGGTACCGCGGGGCCTGGGTTGACGACCTCAATACCTTCTGGAACGATTTCACCCACCCCGGCGAATTCGCCGAACGCAACTACCGGGACGCCTCCCGGTTCACCAACGGGCATGCAACCAGTCCGGTCAACGGTGACACCGGCACTCTGGCGCTCCGCTTCGAAGTCGCGCCGGGCGAATCGCGCAGCGTCGTCTTTGCTCTCGCCTGGTACTATCCGAACCGCAGGAACGACTGGAATCCCGGCGACCGGGAGTATCCGGGCTGGCGCAACTGGTATGCGACGCAATTCGACGGGGCCGCGCAGGTCGCCGATTACCTGCTTGAGAATTACAGCCGCCTGAAAGCGGAGACGTTCCGTTTCCGCGATGCGCTGTTTGATTCGACGCTGCCGCCGGAGGTGCTTGACGCGGTTTCCGCCAATCTTTCGACGCTCAAATCCCCGACCTGCATGCGGCTCGAGAACGGCGAATTCTACGCATTCGAGGGGTGCCAGAGCATGGCCGGCAGCTGCGAAGGCTCCTGCACGCACGTCTGGAATTACGCATATGCGCTGCCGTACCTGTTTCCGGACCTCGAGCGTTCGATGCGCGAACTCGATTTCACTTACAACTTCCAGCCGGAGGGAGGGCTCGGATTCCGGCTCCAGCTTCCGGTCGGCCGGCCGCCGACCCCGTTCCGCCCCTGCGTCGACGGACAGATGGGCGGCGTGCTCAAAACCTTCCGCGAATGGAAAATATCGGGCGATACGGAGTGGCTGCGCAGATGGTATCCCGGCGTGAAGCGCTCGATCGAATATGCATGGAGCCCCCGGAATTACGACCGCTGGGATCCGGACCAGTCCGGCGTACTGACCGGGCGGCAGCATCACACGCTCGATGTCGAACTATTCGGCGTGAATTCGTGGCTGACCGGCTTCTACCTCGCGGCGCTGAAGGCCGGTGCGCTCATGGCCGATGCAGTGGGAGAAACGGCCGATGCGGAACTGTTCCGGACGATCTTCGAACGCGGCAGGAAGCGAATCGAAAACGAACTGTTCAACGGCGAATATTACAGCCAGAAGGTAGATCTGACCGACCGCTCGATCCTCGAAGCATACGACGAAGACACCGCCCGTTTCTACTGGAACGACGAAACCGGAGAAATCAAGTACCAGATCGGCGACGGATGCCTGATCGATCAGGTTCTGGCCCAGTGGCATGCGGACCTGATCGGGCTCGGCGACATCTTCGAGCCGGAGCGCGTCGTTTCGGCACTGCGGGCGATCCATCGCCACAACTTCAAACCGTCGCTGCGGAACTACGCGAATTTCTGGCGCGTATTCGGGCTGAACGACGAAGCCGGCACCGTGATCTGCACCTGGCCGCGCCGCGAGCGGCCGGCGATTCCGGTGCCGTATGCGACAGAAACCATGCACGGTTTCGAGTATCAGGCCGCCTGCCACCTCATCCTGCGCGGCTTTGTCGAGGAGGGACTGGAAATGGTGCGCGCCGTGCGCGACCGTTACGACGGGCACAAACGCAATCCGTGGAACGAGATCGAATGCGGCAGCAACTATGCCCGTTCGATGGCGAGCTATGCGCTGCTCGCCGCGTTCAGCGGATTCCGCAGCGACCTGCCTGACGGAACGGTCCGCTTTGCGCCGCTCCCCTTCCCCGGCAACGAGTTCCGCTGCTTCTGGAGCACGGGACCGGCGTGGGGCGTCTATCGCCGCAGCGCGGAACGCGACGAGCTCGAAGTCCTCTCCGGCACGCTCCGCCTGCGCCGATTCGAACTCGACCGGGCCGACCGGGTCATTTCGGCCGCGCTCGACGGAAAGGCGATCGGCTGGAAGCCGGAAAAAGGAGCGATCCGCTTCAATACCGAAATCGAAATCGCGCCGGGAGCGCCGCTCGTCATCAAATCGAAAGCGTGATTTCCCCCGGACAGTTCCGCTCAACGCCCGGCTGCCGGGTGCACGATCCGGCAGCCGCTGAGCGGCGATAAAGAGAAGGGCGATCCGTCGCGCAGCCGAAATCGCGGTTCCGGCCGGCGGACGGATCATTTGCCTCCGACCTATTGTATTTCAACGGTCAGGCCGTCATAGGCAACCTTGATCGCACGCGGCAGAAAGAATGCTTCCAGATCCCTGTGCAGACAGAGGCCGTTGTGGGAAAAATGGTTCACATAGACCTGCGATGCGTCGTCGAGGCAGCCGAGGGCACGGAGCCTGTCCCGAAACTCCACTACGCCCCTCATGCCGAAATGACCGTCCACCCGTTTTGCGGAATTCCCCATCGTGCAGTCGACGGCGACCAGGTCCAGCCGGACGCCGCGCAGCCGCTCGAGCTCGGAATCGGCAATGACGCCGGTGTCGTTGGCGACGAAAAAACGTTTTCCGCCGCGCTCAAGGACGAACAGCTGCGCCTCCTTGCCGGGCGCATGCGTCGCGGCGAGCGCGGTGACGGCAAGCCCCCGGTCCGTGACGGTTTCGCCGGCGCGGATCTCGAGCGGCCGGATGCGGAGATCGGCGAGCGTGTAAATGCCGCAGTCCTCCGCAGTGAAGGAGAGAATCCGGGAGAAGATGCGGCAGCTCCCGATCACGGTCAGCTCGCGGCTGACCCGGCTGAAATAGCCCGTCCGCCGGAACTGGAGCTCCATCGGACTCAGGTGATCTGGATGGTTGTGAGTGAAAATGATCCGTTCCAGCCGGGTCAGGTCGATGCCGGCATCCTGCGTCTGCCGGACGGCGTCGGGGCCGAAATCGATCATCGTATCGTCGTCGACCGCATAGGTGCAGCGGCGACGGATATCCTTGCCGCCCAGCATTTTTGCCTGTTTGCACAATTCGCACTCACACCAGACAGCCGGAATCCCTTCCGCCGCCCCGGTACCAAGAAACGTGATTTTCATAAGAACTCTATTTATAAATGAAACGGATATTGCGAAGATAGACGGTAACGTCGTCGGAAAGCACGTTGACGCCGATGCGGAGCTGCTGAATCTTCTCCGGCTTCAGGTGCGGGGTCAGATAGCTGACAAAGCGTTCCTGCCACTCCTCGCCCGGAACCGGTACGCGCAGCGTCACATAGTGCCCTCTCTCGTTCTCCCGGCTCCTGACCGCCATCAGCGCCATCTGCCTGACGCCGGCGGCGGGGGAGACCTTGACCTCGAAAGCGACGCCGAACAGCCCCTGCTGCGATTCGCGCGGAAGCTGCAGCAGGAATTCCGGATAGCTCCAGCGGTCTTCGGTTCCCGGCGCAAAGCGGGTGCGGAAGGCGATCGCTTTTTCGGCCGCGTCATAGAAAATCTCCGTATCCCCCGAAGAGTTCACGCGCCAGTTTTCCGGCTTCAGCATGCGCGGCATCTCCATCCGGCGGGCGGAAGCTCCGACGCCCGGCAGCGCGACCAGCGGAATGACCAGCGGAGTCGTCCGGCTGCCGTTGAAGAGGCCGTCGATCCGCAGTTCGGGTTTCGCGCCATCTTCGCGGGTGAAGGCGAGCTCGAATTCCCGTTTGCCGAACGGCGGAAGCGTGATCTCCCCCGGCAGTCCGGCGAACCGCCCGCCGCTTGCGCGAACCGTTCCGCTCTTCGGCCGGTCCGATAAATTCCAGACCTGAAGCTTGAATTTCGCGCCGGGGTTCTTCACTGCGGCAAAGTCCCGGCTGTCGAAGGTCTCGAAGCCGTCCGAAAGCTCGGTGCGGAAAACGACGGTTTTATCAAGTCCCGGTTTTGCGGCCGACTTTCCCGTGCCAGGCCGCCGGGCCGAAATGTCGGGACGGAGACCGGTCACGTGATCGAGCATGGCGGGGAAACGGATCGCGGTCACGTTCCAGCTGTCCGCCTCCAGCGGCGTGCCGAATAGATCGACGCCGCTGAGCCTGCGCCGCGCTCCCGGCAGCCTGAAGCTGCGTTCGAGCGGATCTTTCGCCGACTGTTCGGCGGGAACGACCGCCATATACACGGAGGCGACCGGAGCGTCGGTGTCGATGAAGGAACAGCTCCAGTAGACCAGCGTCCGGCTCCCGTCTTTTTGCCGGTAGAGATATCCTTTGAGGCCGTCGCCGAGCTTCACTTCACCCTCGGGCGTCGCGGTTCCGAGCTTGTCGACCAGAGTCGCGAAGGCGGCATAGCCGGGCTTGACGGTGAAGTCCCGCCGCAACATCCCCCAGTCCTTCCGGCCGCCGAACTCGTTGAAAGGCGGAAGCACGAAGAAGAAGTCGCGGGCGGCGCCGAGATTCTGAAGCGTCAGCATCGCCTTCGGCAGAAACTCCGCCAGCAGCATCTCCTGATCCGGGGAGTGCATCTTCAGGCCCGGAACCCAGTTCTCCAGCCGTCCGGCCCCCTCCATCCGGCTGCCGTGTTCGGTGAACCAGACCGGCAGTTTTTCGATTCCGAAACGCTTCATGTGGCTGCGGACGGTCTCCATGAACTCCGGATAATCGCGGATGGAATCGTAGGTGTGGATGTTGAAAATGTCGAAATATTCGCCTGCGCCGTTCCGCATGACCGCGTCGGCGTACGCGAAGTTGTCCGTTCCGGCGTAACCGCCGATCGCCACCGGCAGTTCCGGGGCGGCCGCCTTGAATCCCAGATAAGCGGCCTTCAGCGCGGCGGCGTAATCCCAGGCGCCCTCGGCGGTGAAGCCGGTGCTGTCCTGTTCATTCCAGAACTCCCAGACGGTCATTTTCCCCCGGAAGGTTTCCGCGGCTTTTTTCGCAAAATCGTAGGTTGCCAGCAGATCGGCGGGAAGCATCGCGTCTTCACCGTTCTTCGCCCATGCCGGCGCATTGTGGTACATGCCGGAGACTTCGACGCCGCGCGCCGAAAGCAGTTCGGCATTCCGCATATACTGTTTCCAGTCGAATACGCCGGGGGCGGGTTCCGTCTCCTTCCAGTGCATGCGTTCCCGAACGATCCTCAGCCCGGCGCGGCGGGCGAGCTCCGAGACGGCTTCATAGGCGTTGGGCACCAGCCGGGGATTGTCCGTGAACGGGCGGGCCAGCCAGCTCTGGGCCGAATCCATCGCAAAATAGAGCCCGGGATTCGGCGGGCGGCGGCGGGGATCCGGAACCACGGCGAACGTGCGGACTCCGGTAAAACCGGCCAGTTCCAGCGCGTAATAGCCGTTTGGAAGCGGGTCGAGCGTAAGTTCGGCATCGGCCCACTCCCCCTGCCGGACCGTCTCGTTCTTCCAGTTTTTCAGGGTCCAGCGCGAAGGCCGCGCGGCGAGCGGATCAAGCCTGAATTTCAGGGTTTCCCCCTGCAGGAACGCCGCGCCGGGGGCTCCGGCGTCAACGGCCAGCGAAGCGTCGGTGACGCGGGCCGGCTCCCGGGTGCCGAAAAACTCCAGATTACGGATAAACCAGGTCAGTTTCGGCGCATCGGGATTCATGCCGATCCGGAGAGCGGCAATCGTCTCCGGGCGCCTGACCGCGGAAGCGACGTCGATGGTGACGGCCTGATACTCCGTTTTCGGCGCGGGCAGCTTGAAATACGGTTTCTCTTCACCGAACATCACATGCGCGAAGCGGCATGTCACCTCCGTCTCCGTCCGGAATTCAAAGCGGATCCGTTCGACGCCGGCGAGAGATTCGGGGGCCCGCAGCCGCAAATAAGGGTAGACCCATCGGTCGGCGCCCGGCGGGAATTCGACCTCGATCCGCACCGCTTTCTCGGCGGGATCGTCGGTGATGCGCATCCGGCCCGAAGAGTTGGCTTCGAAACGGGCCGCCCGGCAGACGTTTTCGGACCACGGCAGCAGCCGCAGTTCCGCCCCGGCTGCGGAGGACAGAAGGACGCCCCAGAGGAGCATTAGAAAAAATCGTTTCATGAATCGGAACCTTTAAGGAAGAGATGACGGCCCGTCCGCAGGAAACGGGCCGCACATCGATTTCAGAGAGTCGTGTACGTACCGGAAATCACACAGCTTTTGAATCCCATGGACTTCAGCTCCGCCCTGCCGAATGAGGCGGCGTGACCGTCGTAGAAGCTCATGTTGCACCGATTGCTGTGAATCGGAGTAATGTCACCCGCGGAGGTCGATTCGCCCTGCTTGAACTCCTTGATTCCGCCGCCGCCCCACCAGGAGCCGACGCCCTCGGTGCAGGCGGTCAGGGGAACTTCGCCCGGTTTCTTCATGCGGGTCAGCCGGTTATAGACGTGCCTGGTGCCGACCAGGACGCCGAAATTGCCCCACTCCGCAACCTTGGTCTTGTAAAAGTTGTAAAAGACGCCCGAGCCGTCGAAGCGGTTCATGCCGTAACGGAATGCGTAATAGGGATTCTGCGTGTTGTCCTTCGTGTCGCCGGTGTCTTTCTTCGGCTGCTCGGGACAGTCCAGCAGCGCACTTCCGGCAGGCAGATAACCGGTCTTGTACAAAATCATTCCCCAGAACCATCCCTCAGCACTGTTCTTCGGGTTCGGATATTCGAACGCCACGTACTGGTCGTAATCGTCCGCATAAAAAAGAAAAGTCTTGTAAAGCTGGTTGTGCTGATTGACACAGGTGATTCCCCTGGCCCTGGCCCGCGCCTGATTCAGCGCGGGCAGCAGCATCGCCGCCAGAATGGTGATGATCGCGATAACGACCAGCAGTTCGATCAAGGTGAAGCATTTTCTCTTCATTTCATTTCTCTCCCGATGATGTGGTTACGTTGGTGATATCGAGCACCGATCCCCGCTTGATCAGTTCGGTTTGGAGGAACACCTCCTCCGGTGCGTGGTTTTCCCTGCTTGCCGCGATCCGGTCGATCATAAGCAGCGCCGCATCGAGCTGGCCGCCGACATCGGCGGCCACCGTGTCGAGCGGCGGACTGCTGATCGCCGTCAGGTTTTCTCCCGAAATCGCAACGACGCTCAAATCCTCCGGAATCCGGAGCTTGTAATTGTGACAGGCGTTGACCGCCCCCTGAATCGACTCCCCGGAGACGCCGAGAAGCGCGGTAAACCGGAATCCCTCCTGAAGCACGTCGAGGAAGCGTTTATAGGTTTTGGTCATCGCAACCTCCCCCGAAACAACGCAGCAGTCGATGACGTCAACCTGCATGCCGAGAAGCTTCGCAAAACCGTGCACGCCGCGGACGCGCTCCCGGATTCCCCGCGTATGCGGCTCGCTGACCAGGAGTCCGATCCGGCGGTGGCCGTGTTTCATCAGGTGGTGCATGGCAAGTCCCGACGCGAAATAGCTGTCCAGCCCGGCGCAGCCGGTTTTGAGCCCCTCCAGCGGATGTCCCAGCACGATGGTCGGTTTGATCGAACAGTAGTGCGAAAGCGCGTTGAGGTCCGCCTGCTGGAAGTTGCCGCTGGCGGAACGGATGATCATCCCCGCCGCCCGGCGCAGCGCGCCGTCGAAGTTGCGGGGAATCGTGTTGACATAGTCGAAAGCCTCAATTCTGATATGCCATTTCGAATCGCCGGTATTGATCGCCTCCGCCCGCGCGGTCAGCGTATCGATATCGGTCGACGGCCAGCGGGGAACCAGCAGCAGGACCTCCTGGCGCACCGTCTCCGCCTCCTGCATTCCGTCTTCAAGTCCCGAGGCGCAGACGAACATGCCGCTCCCCGGAGTCGTGGTCAGGAGCCCTTCGTTCCGCAGCAGCAAAAGCGTGCGGTCGACGACCGACTGGCTTACGGTGTATCGTTTCATAATGCCGCGAACGCTGTAAAAACGCTCTCCGTTCTTCCGCTTCCCGATTTCCGTACGAAGTTGCTCGTAAAGTGTTTCCGCTTTATTCAACATGGTATTTGACATTCTTTTTTCTCCGTTATCCGCCATTAATTATACTGAACCTTACACTTAAAGTCAATACCGATACAGTTTAAAAGATAAAACAAACCGTATCGCCCCGGGCCGGAGAAATCATCGGGAGACAAAAAAGCGGTTCGCAGAAACGAACCGCCGGCAAGCTGCCGGCACCCCCGGGCGCAACCCGGACGCGCCTTCCAAATTCCACGGCAAAACCGTTATCGAGTGCGGCCCCCTGGCCGTATGGGGCCTCGCTCCCCAGCCGTTATCGCCGCAGTCCCGCAGCGATGCTGCCGATCAGCGATACGGCGGCGTCCGCCCCTTCGTCCAGCAGCGTCCTGACCATCGCGCTGCCGACGACAACCGCATCGGCGTGAAAGGAAATATCTCTGGCCATCTCCGGTGTCGAAATGCCGAAGCCCGCCGCAACCGGGAGTCCGCACGCCTTTTTCGCACTCTCGAGTTCCGCTGCCAGCTCGGGCGGCAGCGAGCTGCGCACCCCGGTCACCCCGCGAACCGTGATGCAGTAGACGAAGCCGCTGCATCCGGCCGCAATTTTCGCGGCGCGTTCCGGCGACGTCGCCGGCGAGACCAGCGGAATGAGCTGAATCCCGTTCGCTTCGCATATCGGCACAACCTCTCCCCGCTCCTCAAGCGGCAGATCGACCGCCAGCAGCCCGTCAACCCCGGCAGACCTCAAATCCGCACCGAGCCGGTCGAGACCGTAATTCAGCAGGACATTGTAATAAGAGAACAGCACAAGCGGCGTTTCGGGAAAGCGTTTCCGGATGCGTCCGGCAATCGCGAGAATCTCCGGCAGCGTCGTGCCGGCCTGCAGCGCAAGCTGTCCGGCACGCTGGATGACCGGCCCATCCGCCATCGGGTCCGAAAACGGCACGCCGAGTTCGATCATATCGGCGCCGGCTTCGATCAGGCGGCCGATCAGGGCTTCACTCTCCGCCGGAGACGGGCAGCCGACAGTCACATAGACGACCAGCGCGCCGCGTTTTTCCGCCCGGCAGCGTTCGAGACAACGGTTGATTCGCGTTTCCATCATTATTTCTCCAGATTAGCCTTATACTTTGCAATATTGTCCATATCCTTGTCGCCGCGGCCCGAAAGGCAGACGATGATCGACTCCTCCGGCGAATACGTCTTCGCGGTTTTCAATGCCTGCGCAAGCGCATGACTCGATTCGAGCGCCGGGATGATCCCCTCCATCCGCGACAGCGTGTCGAACGCCGCCACCGCCTCGTCGTCGTTGATCGCGACATAGCTGACCCGCCCGGAATCTGCGAGGAAACTGTGCTCCGGTCCCACGCCCGGATAATCGAGCCCGGCCGAAACCGAGTAGGCTTCGACGACCTGGCCGTCCGCCGTCTGCAGCAGATAGGTCTTGCAGCCGTGCAGCACGCCGACGCGGCCGCCGTTGATGCTCGCGGCATGTTCTCCGGTTTCGATCCCCTTTCCGCCGGCCTCCACACCGGTCAGCTTCACCGCCTCATCCGCGAGGAACGCCGAAAACATGCCGATCGCATTGCTGCCGCCGCCGACGCAGGCGAGCACCTCCGCCGGGAGCTTCCCGCGCTTTTCGAGAATCTGGCGGCGGCTTTCGGCCCCGATCACGGACTGGAAGTCGCGCACCATCGCCGGATACGGATGCGGTCCGGCCACGGTTCCGATCACGTAAAACGTGTTCTCGGCCGTCGCGACCCAGTTGCGAATCGCCTCGTTCATCGCATCCTTCAGCGTGCCGGAGCCCGACTCGACCGGAATCACCCGCGCGCCGAGCGTTTTCATGCGCTCGACGTTCGGCGCCTGCCGCGCAATATCGACCGCCCCCATGAAAACATCGCACTCCATGCCGAAGAGCGCCGCGACCGTCGCGGTGCCGACGCCGTGCATGCCGGCCCCGGTTTCGGCGATCAGCCGGGTCTTGCCCATGCGCCGGGCCAGCAGCGCCTGGCCGATCGTGTTGTTGATCTTGTGGGCGCCGGTATGATTCAAGTCCTCCCGTTTCAGGTAGATGCGCGCCCCGCCGATCGACTCCGAGAGCCGTTTCGCATAATAGAGCGGCGACTCGCGGCCGACGTAATCGGTCAGCAGACCGCGGTACTCCGCCAGAAACGCGGGGTCCTCCTTCGCTTTCAGATACTCCTTCTCAAGTTCGATCAGCGTCGGCATCAGGGTTTCGGCGATATACTGCCCGCCGTACACACCATAGTGACTGTTCATTGTTTCGCTTCCTTTATGAATTTCAATAGTTTCTCTTTCGACTTGATTCCGGGCGACGATTCGACGCCGCCCGACACATCGACGCCCCACGGCCCGACCCGGCGGACCGCTTCCGCGACGTTTTCCGGAGTCAGCCCCCCGGCCAGCAGAATCTCGTGCTCCTTCGCGGCTGCCGCCGCCAGGTTCCAGTCGCAGCGGCGACCCGATCCGCCGGCCGCGGCATCGATGACAAAGTGCTCCACATCAAACTGTTTCATCCTCTCGAATCCATGTTCGAGGTGCAGCGCCTTCCAGCAGTTGTTTCCGCGCGCCAGCTCCGGCGTTTCCGATCCGTGAAACTGAATGATATCAAAGATGTTCCACATCTCCGCCACCTCTTCCCGAGCCGGGTCGGCGACGACCGCAACGCATTTCACCCGTTCCGGCACGCCTTCCGTCAGGTTCCGCCAGCGCTCCGGCGGGACATACCGCTTCGACTCCGGAACCAGTACGAAGCCGAGATAATCCGCCCCGGCTTCCACTGCGGATTCGACATCCTCTCGACGGGTCAGGCCGCAGATCTTCACTTTGACAGGAGTTCGCACAGCTTTTCCCCCGGCCGTTCGGCGCGCATCAGCGTTTCCCCGATCAGAAATGCTTTCGCGCCAACTTGTTCCATCGCATTCAAATCGTCCGCCGAACGGATCGCGCTCTCGGCCACCGCGATCTTCCCGGCCGGAATTTGCCGAATCAGTTCTCCGGCAAGCGCGAGGCTCGTCTCGAAGGTCGACAGATTGCGGGCGTTGATCCCGACGATCTCCGCGCCGCCGTCGAGCAGCATATCGAGTTCGTCCGCCGTATGCGCTTCGCAGAGCACGGCCAGGCCGAGCGACGCGGCGAAGGCGCGCAGCTTCCGGAACTCCTCCGGGGTCAGCATCGCCGCGATCAGCAGAATCGCGTCCGCCCCCCAGACCCGCGCCTCGAGAATCTGATATTCGTCATAGATGAAATCCTTGCGCAGCAGCGGGATATCGACACTCCCGCGCGCCCTGCGCAGATTCATCCCGGAACCGAGGAAGAAATTCCTCTCGGTCAGTACCGACAAAGCAGCCGCACCCGCAGCTTCCAGCCCGGCGGCAAGGCGTTCCACCTCCCGGTCCAGCTCCGGACGAATCGCCCCCTTCGACGGCGAAGCGGCCTTGAGCTCCGCGATGACCCGCCTGCCCGGCCGCCGCAACGCCGCGGCGAAGTCGCGGACGGGCGGCAGCTCGGGAATCCGCGACTCAAGCAGGGAAGCCGGAATTCGTTTCCTGCTCTCCGCCAGCTCTTTCCTGCTCTTCGCCACAATCGTTTCAAGCACCTGTTCCATGGCTCGCCTCAATCAGTTTTTCCAGTTTTTCAAGCGCAGCGCCCGAATCGATCGATTCCCCGGCCAGCCGGATTCCTTCCTGCAGCGTCGGCGCTCCGCCCGCGACGTAGATCGTCGCCCCCGCATTCAGCAGGACCGAGGCGCGGGCGCCGCCCCGGTTCGAACCGTTCAACACCGAACGCAGGATCGCGGCATTCTCCTCCGGCGTGCCGCCGGCGATTTCGGCCGGATCATAACTTGCGCCGATCAGCAGTTCCGGCAGCAGCTCACCGGTACGGATCCCGCCGTCCTTCAGCTCGGAGACCCGGGTCGGGCCGCAGCAGCTGATTTCATCGATCCCCTCCATGCCGTGAACAACCAGCGCTCGGCGGACGCCGAGCTCGAGCAGCGCCCCGGCAAACAGCTCGGTCAGCTCCGGCGCATAGACGCCGAGCACGATCGACTTCGCCCCGGCCGGATTGCAGAGCGGGCCGAGCATGTTGAAAATCGTCCTCACTTTCAGCTCGCGGCGGATCACCGCGACATTGGCCAGCGCCGGATGGAGCTTCGCCGCGTAGAGGAAGCCGATGCCGTTCTCGACGATCTCATGCTCGATGACCGGCACCGGAGCCTCGAGATTGTAGCCGAGCGCGGCCAGCACATCCGCCGAACCGCAGCGGCTCGAAGCGGCCCGGTTGCCGTGCTTCGCGACGGTGACTCCCGCGCCGGCAGCCGCGAACGCGCTGGCGGTCGAGATATTGAAGCTGTTCGAACCGTCTCCGCCGGTGCCGACCACATCGACGACCTCGCGCCGTCCGCAGTCGATGAAGGCAGCCGCGCGGCGCAGCATCCGGGCTGCGCCGACCAGCTCGGAACGGGAGACCCCTTTCATGCGCAATGCCGCCAGAAACGCGCCGATCTGGGAGTGGGCGACCTCACCGCCCGTCACGATCCGCAGCGCTTCCTCCATCTCAAGCGGGGAAAGGTCCCGGCGTTCGAAAAGCCGGTTCAGATACCGTGTCAGCATCTCTCACCTCCCCGCCCGGCGGTGTTCCCGGACAATGTCGAGAAAGTTCGCCAGCTGCCGTTTTCCGGTCGTGGTCAGGATCGATTCGGGGTGATACTGGATTCCCTCGATCGGCAACGTCCGGTGGCGGATGCCCATGATCTCGCCGTCCTCGCTGCGGGCCGTGACCGCAAGCTCTTCCGGCAGCGAATGTTCGGCCAGCGCGAGCGAGTGGTAGCGAACGACTTTCACGAGCGGCGCCAGCCCGGCGAAGAGTCCGCGGCCGTCGTGCGTGATCTCGGAGACCTTGCCGTGCATGATGCGCGACGCATTCACAAGTTCCATGCCGAACGCCTCCCCGATCGCCTGATGTCCGAGGCAGACGCCGAGCAGCGGGATTCCGGCGGCGGCGGCCTTGCCGATCAGCTCCGGCATGATGCCGGCGCCGGCCGGGCGGCCCGGCCCCGGGGAGAGCACGATCGCCTCCGGACGCAGCGCGAGCGCGTCTCCGGCCGTAAGCGCATTGTTGCGGCGTACCTCCACCTCCGAGCCGAGCTGCTGGAAATACTGGACGAGATTGTAGGTGAACGAATCGAAATTGTCAATCATCAGAATCATGATATTACCTCTCAGAGTTCAAGGCCGGCGGCGGCGAGCCGGATCGATTTCAGCATGGCGGCGGCTTTGTTGCAGGTTTCCTGATATTCCGTCGCGGGGTCGGAGTCGTAGACGATTCCGGCGCCGGCCTGGATTTCCATCTTTTTCCCGTCCAGGATGATCGTGCGGATCGTGATCGCGAGGTCCATGTTGCCGGTGTAGCTGAAGTAGCCCGCCGCGCCGCCGTACATGCCGCGCGGAACCGGCTCAAGCTCGCGGATGAGTTCCATCGCCCGGATCTTCGGAGCGCCGGAGAGCGTTCCGGCCGGGAACGCCGAACGGACGAGATCGAATGCGTCGCACCCCTCTTCCGGCAGCGCTTCGACCGTCGTCACGAGGTGCATGACGTGCGAATAGCGCTCGACGGTCATGAAGTCCTTGACCTGCACGCTGCCCGGCAGCGCGACGCGGCCGAGGTCGTTCCGGGCCAGGTCCACCAGCATCAGGTGTTCGGCGCGCTCCTTTTCGTCGCGCAGCAGCTCGTCGGCGAACGCGATGTCTTCGGCAGTCGTTTTGCCGCGCGGCCGGGTTCCGGCGATCGGGCGCAGGATCGCCGTACCGTTGTCCAGCTTGCAGAGCGTCTCGGGAGAAGAACTGATCAGGATGCGCGCGCCGATCTTCAGGAAGAAGGTGTAGGGTGACGGATTCACGAGCCGTAGCGCCCGGTAAAGCTGCAGCGGGGGGATGTCGGTTTCAGCCGTGAATTTCTGGGAGAGGACGACCTGGATGATATCGCCGTCATAAATGTGCCGGCGCGCCTTCTTCACCATCTCCATATAGGTTTCGCGGCCGCAGTTCGAAACAAGTTCGGGCGTTTCGCCGGTTCCGGCCGAAGCGGCGGCCGCCGGGCGGCGGAGCCGTTCCGAAATCGCATCAAGCCGCCGGACCGCATGGTCGTAGGCCTCCTTCAGCGTGCCGAACTCCCCGGGACGGACGCAGACGCTCAGCATCATCGTATGCCGGACGTTGTCGAAAATGATCATCTCGTCGGTGATCAGCATCGCGGAAGTCGGCCCATCGAGGCCCGGCTTCGGCTCCGGCAGCCGCTCAAACTCGCGGACCGTCTCGTAACCGAGATAACCGACCGCGCCGCCGAAGAGCGGCGGCAGCTCCGGAACGACCGCCGGGCGGATTCCCTTCAGAAGGCCGCGCAGCGCCATGAACGGCCCTTCCGGCGCATCGAGCTCGCGCTTCCCGTCCGCATCGGCATAATACGCCCTGCCCTCTTCGACGCTGAAAACGCCGCGCGGATTGAGCCCGATGAACGAATAACGGCCGAAACGCTCGCCCGCCTCGACGCTCTCGAGCAGGAAGACGTTTTCGTCGTCAACCAGCCGGGCCAGCACCGAGACCGGCGTCTCGAGGTCCGCGATCAGCTTCCTGACCACCGGAACCAGATTCGCGCCTTCCGACAGGCGCTTGAACTCTTCGAATGTCTGCATGATTTTCTCCCTGTTTTATGATCAATTCCTGAAATTTCGACACAAAAAAGCGGGCCGCAATCGATTTCGATCGGACCCGCCATAACCGGAAATTCGTCTTCCATCCGCCGGATAATTACATCTCGACTCCCCGGCGCCGAAGCATGACAAACTGAGCCATGGCGGGCTTTCGCCACTGCCATCGCCAACCCCTGACAAGCCTGTATGCCGAACGATTCAAAATAAAATCCCCATTACCGCAAGTAAAAAACTGAAAACGAAAAAGCGGGCCGCAATCGATTTCGATCGGACCCGCCACTGCCGGAACTGTTCTTCCCGTTCACCGGATAACTGTATCACAACTCTCCGGCACTAAAGTAAGACAAACTGAGCCATGGCGGGCTTTCGCCACTGCCATCGCCAACCCTTGACAAACTTGTATGCCGAACGATTCAACTGATCAATCCTCAAATCATATTTCCAACTGCATTAAATATGACACGCCATCCGGCTTTTGTCAACCGTGCGGATCAAAAAATCACGAATTTTGTTCGATCCGGTAGCGGCCGGGGGGACGGCCGTGCAATTCCCGGAAGCGGCGGATGAAGTAAACCTCGCCGGAGAAGCCGCAATGCTCCGCGACCGCCTTCACCGGCAGCTCCGTCGTGCGAAGCAGCCGCCGCGCCATCTCGAACCGCCGCGCTTCGATGTACTCCTGCACGCCGCAACCGCCCATCCGGCGGAACAGTTCCGACAGATAGTTCGCGTTGAGCCCGAACCGTTCCGCCAGCTCACCGCGCCCGATCGGACGCGTATAGTTGTAGTCGAGGAAGGTGCGGACCCGGTCGAACGTCGCGGCCGCCTTCCCGGCCGGGGGCGCCGGGCGGCGGCATTCGGCCAGCGCCAGCGCGGCCGCCGCCCGCAGCAGGTGCGGGACATGACTTCCCGCCTCCCCGCCCGGTTCGCCGAGCGCAGCAAAGACCGCCAGCAGCGGCTGCGGAACGGGGCGGCCGGAGTGAACCGCCTCCGGATCGCACCATTCGCCGCGATGCATTCCGGCCGGATAGTCATAATACGAAACGCGCAGGAATCCGTTCCGCGGCACGATGCAGAGCAGCCGGTGCGCGGTCGCGACCGAACAGTACTCCCAGACGTTCTTCCGCACAAGATAGGCGTCTCCGGGCGCAAGCTCAATCTCCCGCGCCTCCCCGCCGAGCGACATCGGCTCGCGCTTCACGCCATGCATCACGAAAAGCAGCCGGTCGCAGGGCTGCGTTCCCGCCGGAGGATCGAGCGCGGCAACGCCGTCCGGCAGCAGGAACCGGCGGAACTCCATTCCGCCGGCAATCCGTTCAAGTGCTTCCGTCAGAGTTTCCGCCATAAACCGACAATCCGTATGGTAATCAGACTTCTTTTATCTTGACATGCGTTCATTTTCCGGTATAATATGACATAAAGCGACGTGAATGCAACCTGAAGAAAGGTATGAAAATGAAACAATTTTCCCTCGAACCGTTCTTTCCCGCCCCGATCGCCGGACGGCAATCGGCCGGAACCCGCCGCCACCAGGGGATTCCCGGAATCGAAATCCTGCCCTCCGGCCGCCTCTTCGCGGTCTGGTACGGCGGAGAGATCGCCGGGGAAGGCCCCGGCAACTATGTCGTCCTCGCCGTCAGCACCGACTGCGGCCGGAGCTGGCGGGAGATTCAGGTCGTCGCTCCGCCAGCCTCCGCCGCGGCTTCGGAGCGCGCCTTCGACTCGACGCTCTGGCTTGATCCGGCCGGGCGGCTCTGGTGGTTCTGGAGCCAGTGCGTCGCCCCGAAGCTCTGGGATATCTTCGACGGCCGCCACGGCGTATGGGCCTCGGTCTGCGACGCGCCGGATACGGATTCGCCGGCCTGGAGCACGCCGCGCCGCATCGCCGAAGGCGTCATGATGAACAAGCCGGAACTTCTGGCAGACGGCGGATGGGCGCTCCCGACCGCGCTCTGGTCGCTCTATCCGGAGAAGATCCCGGCGGAATACCGCCCTCTGGCGTACCCGAATCTCTCCGTCAGCCACGACAACGGCGCAAGCTTCGAACTCGTCACCGGCGCCGACGTGCCGGAGCGCTGGTTCGACGAGCACATGATGATCGAACGCCAGGACGGCAGCTGGTGGCTTCTCGTCCGCACGCACTACGGCATCGGGCAGGCCTTCAGCAGCGACCGGGGAAAAAGCTGGCACGACATCGGCGACTCCGGCCTCGGCGGCCCGAATTCGCGCTTCGCGGTCCGCCGTCTGAAATCCGGCCGCCTGCTGCTCGTGAATCACCAGTCCCCGCTGCCGCTGCCCGGCGAGAAGCGGCAGACCTGGGGCGGCGCGCGCGAGAAACTCACCGCATGGCTCTCCGACGACGACGGCCGGAGCTGGTACGGCCGGATGATGATCGATGAACGCCCGGGCGTCTCCTACCCGGATTTCACGGAAGGGAGCGACGGCTTCGTTTACTGCATCTACGACCATGAACGGCTCGAACGCGGCGAAATCCTGCTCGCGCGCTTCACGGAGGAGGACGTCGCGGCCGGTTCGTTCGTCACGCCGGGCGGCTTCACGCGCGGCGTCGTCAGCGCCTTCCCCGCAAAAAAATAACGGATTTTTTCGAACCGCGCAGGAAATCCGAACGATTCGGGGGTATATTGTATACAATCACGGGAAATGACCGAATTTTCCGTGATTGTACTTTTTTTTCCGGCGAAGTTGGGGAGATAGACGCATGGGCGCACAAACCGAAAAACTCGGCACCGATCCGGTCATGCCGCTCCTGCTGCGGCTGGCGCTGCCCTCCATGGCGGGACTGATCATCGGCAATCTGTACGTTATCGTGGACCGCATGTTCATCGGCAAATACGTCGCGGACCTCGGACTGGCCGCGATGAATGCCGCCATGCCGATTTCGATGGTCATCTTCGCTGTTTCGATCCTGATCGGCCGCGGCAGCGCGGTGCTCTACTCGATCGAGCTCGGCCGGAAAAATTACGCCGAAGCGCAGAAGCTTTTCGGCATGTCGATGCTGATCTACCTCATCGCCTCGGCCGTCATCACGATCGGGGGGCTGCTGTTCCTCGACCCGCTGCTGAATCTGGTCGGCATTCCGCCCGAAGCGCTTCCCTACGGCCGCAGCTATCTGTCGGTGTCCCTGTACGGGACGATCTTCGTCATGCTCGGATTCCAGAACAACCTGATCCGCGGCGAAGGCTATTCGGGGCTCGCGATGTTCACGCAGGTCATCGGCGCGGTCATGAACGTCGGACTCGACTGGCTTTTCGTCGCAAAGTTCGGATGGGGGATGTCCGGCGCGGCATGGGCGACCGTCGCTTCACAGGCTGCGTCGACGGTCTGGGTCATGAGCTTCTTCCGCTCGCGCCGCAGCATCGCGAAGCTCGACTGGCGGACCTTCCGCTTCTACGGCTGGAACTACTTCGGGCGCATCCTCTACAACGGCTGTTCGCCGTTCGCGATCAACGTGGCCGGCAGCATCATCTGGACGTTCCAGAACCACATGCTTCTGGAGCACGGCAGCCTGCTCGCCATGGCGGCTTTCGGCATCATCCTGACCGTCAACCAGCTGCTGATGGGACTCATTTTCGGAGTCACCATGGGGATGCAGCCGCTCATCGGCTACAACACGGGCGCGGCGAAATACCACCGCGTGCTGAAGAGCTTCTATTGTTCGATCCTGCTCGCCGCCGTCTTCGCCCTGATTCCGTACCTGGCCGTGCAGATCTTCGCGCGGCCGATCTTCACATGGTTCGTGGATGCGTCGAACACAAAGCTCATCGACCTCGGCGTCTATTCGATGCGGCGCTTCCTGCTGCTGCTGCCGATCGGCTGCGGGAGCATCCTCGTTTCGCAGTATTTCCAGAGCATCGGGCGCGCGCCGGTGGCGCTGTTCCTCGCCATGACCAGGCAGCTCGCGTTCCAGGTGCCGCTGCTCCTGATCCTGCCGCAGGTTTTCGGCTACGATGGCGTGCTGTTCTCGGGGCCGGCGGGAGACGCGCTCGCGTTCTTCGTCGCCTGCTTCCTCATGCAGCGCGAACTCAAGCGGCTGCATAAATGCGAAGGCGAGGAGTGCCGCGCCGCTTGAACCCGACCGGAACCGGCGGTATATTTGAAGGAACGCCAACCGTCAACCCGGAGGAGAACATCATGAAAGTTGTGCTTGTGAACGGCAGTCCCCATGCGAAAGGCTGCACCTTTACCGCGCTGGCCGAAGTCGCCGGCGAACTCGAAAAGAACGGCGTGGAAACCGAAATCTTCCAGATCGGCAACCGTCCGATCCGCGGCTGCATCGCCTGCGGCAAATGTGCCGAAAGCGGCTGCTGCATCTTCACGGACGACCCCGTCAACGCCTGTGTGGACAAATTCAAGGAGGCGGACGGCATCGTGGTCGGCTCTCCGGTCTACTACGCCGCGCCGAACGGCGCCCTGTCGGCGCTGCTCGACCGGGTTTTCTTCATGAAGAGCAGCGCCTACGCCTATAAGCCCGCCGCCGCGGTCGTCAGCTGCCGCCGCGGCGGAGCGACCGCCGCCTTCGACCGGCTCAACAAATATTTCACGATCTCGAACATGCCGATCGTCTCGTCGCAATACTGGAACATGGTCCACGGCAACACGCCGGAGGAGGTGCGGCAGGATCTCGAAGGGCTCCAGATCATGCGCACGCTCGGAAAAAACATGGCGTGGCTGCTCAAGTGCATCGACAAAGCCGCCCTGCCCCGCCCCGAACGCGAACCGCAAATCTGGACCAACTTCATCCGCGAATGAGCATCCGGATCACGGTTTCGCCGGGCGGCGTTCTCCGCGCGGCCGGCGATGCGGCGCTCGAACAGGCGTTCGCCTCCGGCAGCGGCGCCGGGCTGCTGGCGCTGCTGAAGGGGGATGCGCCGCCCGACGCCGAGCCGCCGGTCCACTTTTTCCGTCGGGTCGGCCGCGAATTCGCGGCCCGGCTCTGCCGTGTGCCGGAGTCCGACCCGGAGACGATGTTCCGGTCCGCCCGCCCCGATGCCGAGCTGCTCGCCGCCGAGCTCTTCGACCGCCCTTCGATGACCGGCGGCGAATATCTGACGCTCGATCTGCTGACCCGGCTGCACGAAGAGCTTGAGGCGGCCATGCGCGCGGAGATCGCCCGCTCCGGACTCAATGTGCCCGATTATCTGCGGACGCTCTCCCCCGCCTGGAGCAGCGTCGGCAAACTCAGTTTTCACCTCGCCGAAAACAAGAAGAACGAGGACGGCCGCCATCCGTTCGCCTTCCTGGCCACCTTTATCCACCGCCTGAGCGAGAACGACCAGCCGCGCCACCTGCCGCTGGCGGCTGCGCTCAAGACCTTCTCCGGCGACCGCGCCGCCCTTCTGGCGCTGCTGCGGCCGATCCGCGAGGCGGCGGAGAAGAGCGGCTTCGTCGCCCGGCTGCTCGCCGACGGTTCGATCTACCGGCCCTGCGTCTGGACGCCTGACGAGGCGCACGCCTTCGTGCAGGCGATTCCGGTGTTCGAAGAGGCGAACATCCTCGTCCGGTTCGCGAATCTCTGGAAAAAGCGGCCGCCGAAACTGCAGGCGAAGGTTTCGCTCGAAGTCGGCAGGAAACCGAGCCGATTGAATTCGGAGCTGCTGCTCAGATTCACGGTCGAAGCCGTGATCGGCAACGAAAAGCTGACTCCCGACGAGCTCGAAGAGCTCCTGCATTCCGGCGGCGGCCTGGTCCGCATCAAAGGCGAATGGGTCGATGCGGACCCCGAAAACGTGCAGAAGCTCCTGAAACAGTGGGGCGCGCTGCCGCGCGAGGCGCTGACGCTCGCGGAAGGCGTACGGCTTCTGGCCAAAGCCGCGCCGGAATTCCCGGCCGTCGATTCGGACCTGCTGCGGATCGAAGCGGCGGAGGAGCTCGAAAAGCTTCTTTCCGGCGACGGCTTTCCCGATGAGCTGCGCCGCCCGCCGCTGCCCGCTCCGCTCGCCCGGACGCTGCGTCCCTACCAGGTCGGCGGCGTCGATTTCCTCTGGCGCACAACCGCGCTCGGCATGGGCGGCTGCCTCGCCGACGACATGGGGCTCGGCAAAACGCTGCAGGTGCTGACCTATCTCGAACTCCTGCGGAAGCGCAGGCTTCTGTCGCCTCTGCCGGCGCTGCTGATCGCCCCGGCCTCGCTGCTGGAGAACTGGAAGAGCGAGGCGGCGAAATTCACGCCCGGACTGCGGCTCAGACTGCTGCACAACTCGGCGCTCGCTCCCGGCGAGCTCGACCGTTTCGAAGCCGACCCGGCCGGTTTTCTCGCAGAAAGCGACCTCGCCGTCACGACCTACGCGATGGCGACGCGGCTCAGGGGGCTGCACGCGCTCGAATTCCCGGCCGTCGTCATCGATGAAGCGCAGGCGATCAAGAATCCGAACTCCGGCCAGAGCCGAGCGGTCCGGCGGCTTCGCGGCAGGCGGCGGATCGCGCTCTCCGGCACGCCGGTCGAAAACCGCCTGACTGACCTCTGGAGCATCTTCGATTTTCTGACGCCGGGGCTGCTCGGCACGCTGCCGCGCTTTCAGGAGTGGATCAAATCGCTCGAGGAGAAGCAGGAGAAGAGCTGTGCGCCGCTGCGCCGCCTCACTTCGCCCTACATTCTGCGAAGGCTCAAAAGCGACCGCTCGATCATCCGCGACCTGCCGGACAAGAGCGAGGTCAACGCCTATTGCACGCTGACGAAGGAGCAGGCGCTCCTTTACAGCCGCGTCCTCGAAGCCATGAAGCGCGACCTCGAATGCGCCGGGGAGGACGGCAAGGCCGGCGTCGTACTCGGGGCGCTGACCCATTTCAAGCAGATCTGCAACCATCCGGCCCAATACACCGGCGGCGGGGATTTCCGGCCGGAGGCGAGCGGCAAGTTCCAACGGCTTGCCGAGCTCGCCGAGCCGATCGCCTCCCGCCAGGAAAAAGTGCTGGTGTTCACGCAGTACCGCGAAATGTGCGAACCGCTGCACGAACATCTCGCGCACTGCTTCGGCCGTCCCGGGCTCGTGCTGCACGGCGGAACGCCGGTCGGCCGCCGCGCCGGGCTCGTGGAGGAGTTCCAGCGCGAGGACGGGCCTCCGTTCTTCGTCCTGTCGCTGAAGGCGGCCGGAACCGGACTCAATCTGACGGCGGCCAGCCACGTCATCCACTTCGACCGCTGGTGGAATCCGGCGGTCGAAAACCAGGCGACCGACCGGGCCTACCGCATCGGGCAGCACCGCAACGTGCTCGTCCATAAAATGATCTGCGTCGGGACCATCGAAGCGCGAATCGACGCGCTGATCCGCGACAAGCGGAAACTGGCCGACGACCTGCTCGCCTCCGGCGTCGAATCGGAGCTCATGCGCCTGCCCGCCGCCGAACTCCTGAAGCTGGCCCGGCTCGACCTCAACCACATGGAGGAAACTGAATGAATGATTATGATGATGAATCCCTTCCGCTGTCGGTGAAGGAGCTCAGGGCGCGTGCCGCAGGAATCGCCCGGCGGCTCGAAGCGGAGGGCGAAACGCTCTCGCCGGTCGGCGCCAACGGCCGCTCCATCGCCCGAAGCTTCTGGGGGAAAGCCTGGTGCCGCAACATCGAATCGTATCAGGATTACGAAAGCCGTCTGCCGCGCGGCCGCAGCTATCTGAGGAACGGGACGGTCATCGACCTGAAGATACTGCCGGGCAAAGTGACCGCGCTGGTATCCGGCTCCGAGCTGTACCATGTCGAAATCCGGATCGACCCGGTCGCGCCGGAACGCTGGGCGCAGCTCCGGAAACAGTGCTTCGGGAAGATCGGCTCGCTCGTCGATCTTGTCGAAGGCAAACTCTCCGACCCGATCGTCGAACTGCTGTGCGACCGGGATTCCGGCCTGTTCCCCGAACCGGATGAAATTCACCTGAACTGCGACTGCCCCGACTGGGCCGACCTCTGCAAGCACCTGGCCGCGGTTCTTTACGGCATCGGGGCGCGGCTCGACGACGATCCGGCGCTCTTCTTCGTGCTGCGCGGCGTCGACCAGTCCGAGCTCTTCTCCGGCGACCTCGGCGAGAACCTTCCCGGCGCGGCAGTCGATCTGGACGATCTGGACGATCTTGCCGACACCTTCGGCATCGAGCTCGACTGACCCCGGTTATTCCGTCCAGCCGAGAACCGGCCACTCCTTCTCCCGGGCGAGCTTGAGCAGCTCGGGAGCCGGGTTGACCGCGAACGGGAAACCGACCGCATTGAGGATATTCACATCGTTCACGCTGTCGCCGTAATAGGCGAAATCGGCCAGGGCAAACCCGTGTCCGGCCGCCCATGCCGCCGCAATTTCGACCTTGCCCTCCTGCGCGCCGTAGGTGCCGGTGATGCGCCCGGTATAGCGCCCGTCCGCCAGCTCGAGCGTCGTGCCGAGAACCTCCCGGATGCCAAGGCACTCCGCGAGCGGCTGCGCGACGACCGAATTCGTGCTGGTCAGAATCGCCACGGGGAAACCGGCGTCAAGCAGGGAGCCGACGAGCTTCCGCGCTTCCGGATAGATGTGCGGGCGCACATACTCCTCGAAATGCAGCTCGGCCAGCGGACGCATCTCCTCCGGCGTCTTCCCGATGAACTCCCGGAACTGGAACAGATAGAACTCTTCGACATCGAGCGTCCCGGCATTGTAGTCGTCAAAATAGCGGTCGGCCTCGGCGAGATCGCTCTCGGGCGCAAGGTTGTGCCTGACGGCGAACTGTTTCCAGCTGACGTCGCAATCGTTGTTGATCAGCGTGTGATCCATGTCGAAAAAATAAACGGCGGGAGTTTTCACGTTCGGGAGGCATCCTCTGTCAGTGGTTGAATTTCATCCTTGAAGCGAGCCAGCAGCGCTTCGGCTTCCGGGCGGCTCGCGCACTCGACGTTGAGCCGCAGAATCGGCTCGGTGTTGGACGAACGCACGAGCACGCGTCCCTCCGGCAGGTCGAACCGCAGTCCGTCGAAGGTCATCGGAGCAAACGACCGGTAGCGGCGGGTCAGTTCGGCCAGAACCGCGCGGGAACGGATCGGCGGAACATCGAAACGGCACGACAAATTCGCGATCGGCGGAAAATCCGCCACGATTTCCGAGAGCTTCCGCTCCGAAAACGCAAGCCGCTCGAGAATCAGCGCCATCGCGCCGAAACTGTCCCGTCCCGGGTGAACCCGCCGGTAGATGACCCCGCCGCAGTTTCCCTCCCCGCCGATCACGCCGTCGACCTCAATCATCTTCTCGACCACGTTGATCTCTCCGACCGGAGCGGAATAGAAACTGCAGCCGTAGCTTTCGGCGATCATCTCGACCAGGCGCGAGGTCTGGACATTCGCGACGACCGGCCCGGGATCGCCGCCGTCGAGCACCTGGTCGACCGCCAATGCAACGGTATAGTGGGTCGAAAGCGCGACCCCTTTTTCGGTCACGACCGTAAGCCGGTCGCCGTCCGGATCCTGCCCGAAGCCGACGTCGCAGCCGTTTTCCCGGACCGCCCGGCAGAGCGCGCCGAGGTTCTCGGGCAGCGGCTCGGGAGACCGGGCGAAGTTCCCGTCCGGCCGATCGTTAATGGCGAACACCTCGCAGCCGAGCCGCTGCAGGAAGCCGGCGCTGAACACCGCGCCGACGCCGTTGACGCAGTCGACCGCGACCCGGAACTTCTTTTTCCTGACCGCTTCGACGTCGATCACCTCGAAAATCCGTTTCTCATGCAGCGAAAACGCGTCCGGCAGGACCCGGATTCCGCGGTAGTCGCTTTCGGCGCGGTACGGCAGATTTCCCTGATTGTACAGATCGAACAGTCCGGCCGCCTCGCCGGGAGAAAGAAACGTTCCGGCGCCGCCGATGAATTTGAGCGCATTCCACTGCGGCGGATTGTGGCTGGCCGTGATGGCGATGCCGCCCGCCGCCTCGATCGACTTGACCGTGTACTGCAGCGTCGGAGTCGGAATGACGCCGACCCGCAGCACCTCACACCCCGCGGCCAGCAGCCCGGCCGTGACCGCCTGTTCGAACATGCCGCCGGTCGAACGCGTATCGCGCCCGACCACAATGCGGCCGCCGCCCTGATAAAAACCGAACGCCGCGCCGAGATCGGCGGCCAGCCGGGCCGTGAGCCCTTCGCCGACGATGCCGCGCACGCCGCTTTCGGAAAATTTCAGCGTACTGATCCTGTTCATTCCCGCAATTCCCGTCCTTTCGCTTTGCAGAATATAACGCCGGAGCGGACTCTTTTCAATGAATCTTCAATCCCGATTTGATATTTTCGGGAAAAGCGTTAAATTATGGATATCCGAATTGATTGACAAAACAACCCGCATCGAGGAAATCACCACATGCCGATACAGACCTATACGCTCTCTCCGGACGCCGGCGGGACCTTCGGTTCCGCCACCGAACAGGAATTCAACACGCCGCATACCGAAACGCTCGGGCTCGCCGGCGACCTCGTCGACTGCTACCGGATCACGCTGACCAACGGCATCTTCCAGGTCCTCGGCGGCGTCAGCGGTTCCCTGAAGGCCAAAGCCGCGCTCTACAACGCCGACGGCAAAAAAACCGCCTCGATCACGATCAGCAACGGGAAAATCACCATGAAGCCGCAGACGCTTGCGGCGGGAACCTATTACATCATGGTCGAGAGCCGGGACAAAGGCAAGACCGCCGGAGAGTACACGCTCTCGGTCGCCGGAACCCGGTTTCCGGACCCGGTCCAGAACAACACGCCCTACGACGCGACCGCCCTCCCCCTGAGCGAAGCCGGAGCCGGCAATGCGAACGGCTGGGTCGGGCTCGGCGATTCGATCGACTACTACCGGATCGATCCGGACCGCGCCGGACAGGTCTTCGTCGGCGTCAGCGGCCTGACCGCGAAGGTCAAGGTGACCCTCTACCGCGCCGACGGCAAAAAGCTCAAAAGCGTCACGCTTTCGAAGGACAACGGCAATGTGTTCAAAAACGGCCTCCTGCTCGACAAGGAAGCGGTCTACCTCTCGGTCGAATCCGGCGACAAAGGCAAGGGCAAACAGAACACCGGCTACACGCTGACCGTCGACGACCGCTATTTCCCGGCCGCATCCGACGACAACAGCCGCGACAAGGCCGCGAAGCTCCCCCTCGACCAGGACGGAAACGGCGCCGGAACGAACTGGGTCGGCATGGGCGACGCGGTTGACTATTACCGGATCGATCCGAACCGCGCCGGCCAGGTCTTCATCGGCGTCAGCGGCCTGACCGCCAAGGTCAAAGTGACCCTCTACCGCGCCGACGGCAAAAAACTCAAGAGCGTCAGTCTCTCGAAGGACAGCGCCGACATCTTCAAAGGCGGGCTCCTGCTCGACCGCGGAACGTTCTATCTGTCGGTCGAATCCGGCGACAAAGGCAAGGGCAAGCAGAACACCGATTACACCGTAACCGTCGACGACCGTTATTTCCCGGCCGCATCCGACGACAACAGCCGCGACAAGGCCGCAGAACTCGCGCTCGACGCCAACGGCAGCGGCTCCGCCTCCAACTGGGTCGGCATGGGCGACGCGATCGACTATTACAGAATCGATCCGGCCGCGGCCGGCCGGGTCTACATCGGAATCGGCAACCTGACAGCGAAAGTCAAGGTCACGCTCTACCGCGCCGACGGCAAAAAACTCAAGAGCGTCAGCCTTTCGAAGGACAACGCCGACATCTTCAAGGGGGGACTCCTGCTCGACCGCGAGGCGGTCTACCTTTCGGTCGAATCCGGCGACAAAGGCAAGGGCAAGCAGAACAGCGACTACACGCTGACCGTCAACGACCACTATTTTCCGGCCGCGACCGACGACGACACGATCGAAACCTCCGACTGGATCGATCTTGATGAAAACGGCCGCGCCTCGGTCAAAGGCTGGGTCGGCTACGGAGATGCGGCGGACTGCTACCGGATCGATCCGCTCCGCGCCGGAACCGTCTCGATCACCCTCTCCGATGTGACGGCGAAACTCAAAGTCACGCTTTACAGCCGGGGCAAAAAGATCAAGACGCTCAGCGTCAAGCCGGGCGGCGGCTCCCTCGAGGGCCTGGTCCTCCCGGCCATGCCGGTCTATATCCTCGTCGAATCCGGCGACAAGGGGAAAGGCAAGCAGAACAGCGGCTACACGCTGGACATCACCGACAACTATTCATCGGCGCCGCAAACCAACGACGACATTCTGACTGCCGCGCGGCTGAACTGGGATTCCGCCCGGAAGGCCGAAGTCACCGACTGGGTCGGCCCCGACGATCAAACCGACTTTTTCCGCTTCGAGCTGGACCGTTCCTGCGCCGTCAATATGAACCTGATTCCGGACGAAGCCGGAATCGAGGTCGGCAGGCAGCTCAAAATCACGCTCTACAACGAAGCCGGCAAAAAACTCAAGCTCGACTCCGCGCTGAATACGCAGCAGCTCGATGCCGCGGTCTACTTCATTTCGGTCGAAATCAGCAATCCGAAAAAGTACAGCACCGGCTACCGTCTCGACGTGCAGCAGCTCGCCTGACCTCTCCGGGCGTTGCGGGGAGCTGCCCGCAACGCCCGGCGCACCCGGATCGCCGGCAGGCAACGGCCCGAAGAGTGCAGAGCCGGGAGGGAGACCGCGGCGCCGCTCAACCCGTCTGCGGAGAGAGCGCTCCCGGTTCCGGGCGCGCAGAGGGGTGACCAATATGACCTATCAGATCAGTATCAGTGCGTCGTCGAGAGCGGCGATGATGTCGTCAACGTGTTCGAGTCCGATGGAAAGACGAACGAGTTCGGGCGTGAGTCCGGCCTTGCGCTGGTCCTCGTCGGAGAGCTGCGAGTGGGTCGTGCTCGCCGGATGGATGATCAGGCTCTTGGCGTCCCCGACATTGGCGAGAATGCTGAACAGCCCGATATTGTCCACCAGTTTGATGCCCTCGGCGCTGCCGCCCCTGACGCCGAATACGACCATACCGCCCGCGCCGTCCGGCAGGTATTTCTGCGCGAGCTCATGCGACGGATCGCCGGAAAGTCCGGGGTAGCGCACCCACGCGACCTTCGGATGATGCTTCAGGAACTCCGCCACCTTCCGCGCATTGGAGCTGTGGCGCTCCATGCGCAGCGGAAGCGATTCGACTCCCTGCAGGAAGAGCCATGCCGCGTCCGGCGCGAGCGTCGGCCCCTGATTGCGCAGCCCGACCGTACGCAGCCGCGGAATGAACGCCAGCGGATTCAGTTCCCCGAGATCGTGTGCGAAACGCAGTCCGTGATAACCGCGGTCAGGTTCGTTGTAGAGCGAGAACTTCGGATCGGTCCAGTCGAAATTCCCGGCATCGACGACCACTCCTCCGATGCCGGTTCCATGTCCTCCGATCCACTTGGAAAGCGAGTGGATCACGATGTTCGCGCCGTGCTCGATCGGACGCAGCAGCGTCGGCGGCGTGAAGGTCGCGTCGACGATCAGCGGCAGGTGATGCTTCTTCGCAATCGTCGCGTAACCTTCGATGTCGGCGACGTCGAGCGCCGGGTTGCCGACGGTTTCGATATAGAGCGCACGGGTCTTTTCATTGATCGCCGCCTCTGTCGCCGCAAAATCGTTGACCGGCGCGAAGCGGACCGTGATTCCCTGCTGGGGCAGGATCGCGTCGAACTGCGTGAAGGTGCCGCCGTAAAGATTGTTTGCGGAGACCAGTTCATCGCCCTGCCTGAGAATATTGGTGACGGCGAAATAGATCGCCGCCGTGCCGCTGGAAAGCGTCAGCGCCGCTGCGCCGCCGTCGAGCTGCGCCAGGCGTTTCTCCAGCACGTCGTTGGTCGGATTCATCAGCCGGGCGTAGATGTTGCCCGGCTCCCGCAGCGCGAACAGGTCGGCGCCGTGCTGCGAGCTTTTGAAGTTGTAAGCGGTGGTGCGGTAAACCGGCACTGCCCGGGCGCGGGTGGCCGGTTCGATCTCCTGACCGGCATGGAGCGCCAGCGTTTCGATATGATAGTTTCGATTGTTCATGGATGCGGTCTCCCGGTATGTTGTTGATTCAGTTGTTGAACAGCCAGCCGGAGAGATAGCGTTCTCCCGTATCCGGCAGCAGGGCGATGATCCGTTTGCCCGCATATTCCGGGCGCCTGCTCAGTTCGAGCGCGGCGAAAAGCGCGGCGCCGGAACTGATGCCGACCAGCAGCCCCTCCCGCTTCGCTGCGGCGCGAGCGGTGTCGCCGGCATCCTCCGACTTCACGGGGAAGACTTCGTCGATGATCTCTGTGTCGAGCACGGACGGTACGAATCCGGCGCCGATGCCCTGAATTTTGTGCGGTCCGGGCCTGCCGCCGGAGAGCACCGGGGAGTCGGAGGGCTCCACCGCGATCAGCTTCACGTCCGGATTGCGCGCTTTCAGCACTTCACCGA
>NZ_VUNS01000039.1 GCF_009695545.1 Victivallis lenta
GAAAAAGACTGACTGATGTATTTTTCATTACGGAGCCTCCTTGTGGTTTAGGCAACCGTAATATACTATTACGGACAAGTTGGCTCCACTTTTTTCACCCCTTCAAAAGTTTGTTAGGACAGGTGTGAGTGTTTGTGTTAAATTTATTTCCGATTTTTTGAAATTAAAAATTTTTATCGCTATTTTCTTCTTTTTCGTTCGACTATTTCTGTCAGTTTGAAGTTTTAATTCCGCTTTAATCCGGTTTTATGCCGAAACAACCATCAAAGTACAGAATCGTTCCAGGTTGAACCCTAGATTTCGCAATCCGATTTTCACTTTCGCTCTCGCCATTCCTATCGTTCGCAGGATCAAATTTCCCGCTCGCTGTGATTGTATGCCAAAGATATGTTCTATCCGTGAACGCACTTTTGACCTCGTGCGATTACCTCGTTTTTCCCATTCGGTTAAAGCCTTATTCCGATAGCCCTTGCGTTGCAAATGCGCACGATACCCTTGTTTTTTGAGGTTCTCCTCTTTCTCCTGCGAGCGATAAGCACTATCCGCATAGACATCTTTACTGGTATTATTTTCATCCAAAATCGCCTCAAAAACATTGCTGTCGTGTACCGAAGCGTCTGTTACTTCATAATCACGCACAAACTTGTGCTTGACATCCACCTGAATATGATTTTTATAGCCGTAAAAATTCTTGCCGTTTTTCTTTACCCAGCGGGCATCAGTGTCTTTTTGCCGCTTTTTTGCATCTGACCAATTCTCAACTGGCGGCTCATCCTTTTTTATTGCCTCGTTTTCCTTCCTACTGTTGCGCTGCTTCGGCACGGAAACGATTGACGCATCGACAATTTGACCTTGTTTTGCCATAAAACCGTTCTTCCGCCAATAGCCGTCAAACCAGTCAAACATCTCTCGCACCAGTCCGGCATTGCCCATCTGCTCGCGAAAAAGCCAAATCGTTTTTGCGTCCGGAACTCTATCTCCAAGCGAAAGCCCAAGAAAACGCATAAAACTCAAACGGTCGCGAATCAAGTATTCAGTGCTGTCATCGCTGAGGTTGTAAATGGACTGAAGGACCAAAATTTTCATCATCAAAACGACATCAAATGGCGGACGCCCACCAACATTACCGTTTCGTTTTTTTCGAATGACCTCCAGCTTGGAGCGAAACTCTTCCCACGGGACATATTTGTTGAATTTTTCTAACGGATCACCGTTTTTGCTCAACTCATCCATCCGAAACTCGACATCAAATAGTCCGTTTTGCATATTGCCTCCAAAATTTATTTTACTTTGGAGATAATATAGCACAAAATTCGTAAAAATCGAATTAAATATTTTATTATCAATAAGTTCCATTTAATTTTTATGCAGTTTTACCAAAATAGGTTTTTAGAGATACCCTATACGATATTGAATGACTTATGTATCAAAACGATATTGGGTTTGGCTTCCTGCACCAAATATTCAATAAAGTTTCAATACAGGAAGCTCCGGTATATACTTCTGTACCAGCGTTCCGTCAAAACCATTGAGTTCGATCAATTCCTTATAAAACCATGCACTATTTTTAGGAGTTCTCTTAAATGTTTTAAAATCAACATGAACAAGACCGAATCGCGGAACAAATGAACTCCATTCATAGTTATCCATTGTTGTCCAGTGAAGATATCCGCGAACATCGACGCCTTTTTTTATAGCATCAGATATTGCGGCAAGATCTGATGCAAGTTTCAGTATTCTCCAGCGATCATCATCGCAGCAAATTCCATTTTCAGTAATATAGACAGGTTTATCCTTCAGTCGTTGCAATCCATTCAGAAGACCTTCCGGAAAAACCTCTTCCAGATAAAAATCTTTATCAATCATTTTCTGGTGAGTTGCAGTATACCACACACTCGCAGAACTCTTTTTACGAGCGGAGATGATATTACGGTTATAATAATTGACAGCCCAGTAATCAAGAGAATCTCTTAGTTCCGGAACATATTCTCCTTCTGTATAAGGAAGAACTATTTCTCCTGTGCGAATTGCATGGAAGAAAAATTCGTTCGTTTTCCAGTCGTCAAGCTCTGCAAAAATGCAGTCAAATTTGTCAAACGGATTTTCCGGCTGACTGCATCTCAGCGCATGAGCGGAACTTACAGGTTTATTACAAAAGCTTTTTATTATATGATACCCTTTAGCATGTGCAATAAGATTGTTCGCGCGTATCAAAGCATATTCGTTATTTGCATCGCTTCCGGCAATATTGAATTCATTAATGACCATCCAGGAATCAACATACGGATGAAGAACTTTTACAACATATTCGACATATCGTTCAAAATAGCGAATATTTTCTCGTTTCAGAAAACCGCCTTTCAGTGCCAACCACTGCGGCATGCTGCCATGAAGCAATGTCACAAACGATTTGATTCCGGCTTCTTTCAGACAGCAAAGCAGATCCTGGTAATGATCAAGAGCCTGTTTGCAAAATTTTCCTTCCGCCGGCTCAATCCGGCTCCATGGAATGGAAAAACGATAAGCCCTGTGACCAATCTCTTTAAGGAGTTCGATATCTTCTTTATAAAGACAGTAACTGTTGCATGCCTTGCCGGATTTTTCTTTGTATTGTTCCTCTGCATACCAGTTTTCAGAATTAATATCATCGCCTTCGATCTGATGGGCGGCCGTTGCCGAGCCCCATACAAAGCCTTCAGGAAACTTGATTTCGGGAAAAGAAAGTGTGTTCAACATTTTTATATCCAATCAGCGGATTTCTTCATTAAATATTACTTCATAAGGATTGGGCTGAAGACATCTTCCGTGTCCCATATTCTGCCGAATTTTCAAGGTCTTTTTGCCGCCGAGATTGCGGAACAGTATCATCTGTCCGGAAGGCGGACAGATATAGTCGCCGAGTCCGATCGTGATTTCCGCCGGACATTTTACACGGGATGCCAGATTTGCCGTATCAAAATAACGGAGTGTTTCCGTATATTCCGGAGCCCACCCGCCCAAGCGTTTGAACTTGGCTTTCCCGGCAAGATCCGCGACCCACGGAATGAATGCCGTACACCGTGTAACTTTCGGGTTCAGTGCCGCAGCCGCGATTGACTGAGCCGCCCCCATTGATCCGCCGCTTGTTGTAATATCTTTTCCGTTCCAGAGATCAAGAGATTCCGCATACTGCATAGCGCGTTGTCCGCGCATGTACATGCCGTAGAAATCATTTTTATGTTTGTCGTTATTGTTGCGGAAACAATAGCCTTTCATTTCAACTGTTTGAAGGTTCTTGTAATATTCCGGTTCGCGATCCGGCTCTTCGCCTTGACGGGTCACTTCAACGACAAGCTGTTTTTTGCTTGCAGAATACGGGATATTGGTTTTATGGAATCCGTATCCAGTGAAATTGACGAGCATCGGAAGAGATTTTTTTGCAGCATCCACAGGATAGAGAATATATCCGGTCGCCGGACGGTCGCCGGGGAATGTGGAAAGTTCAAATTTCAATACTTTCACTGCGGGGTCCCGGGATGCAATTTCCGTGATCTTTTTTGTGTATGGAGTTGAGTGCAATTTTTGGATTTCGGCATCCCAGAATGTCTTGAAATCATCGGGCAGCGAATCTGCCTGGAGCTTATTGACCTCTGCTCCTGCACCTCCGGTGAAATTTTCATAAATTCCCTTCCGCGGATTTCCGTTTTCATCAAGAATATTTACCTTGATCCATACGAATCCCGGTTTTTCGCTTTTGGTTGTAATGATGAGCGGCTGATCGGAAACTGCGTTTCCTTTTTCCGTTCTTCCGTCATCGCCCAATCGTGTCCATGTGATTCTGTGACCCTTTGCTATTTCATTTTCGGCATCTTTATCCCGGAGAGCTATAGTAAAAACCATAGGCTCTCCGACTTGATAGAGTACCGGATTCTTATCGGTTTTTCCATCGAAATAGAGCGATTCCGCAAAGAGCGGGAGAATGGATGCACAGAATGCGGCAAATATTATTTTTTTCATTCCATATTCCTCTTCTGATGAGTTATTTTGTTGAGCTGATTTCAAAAAGATTTGCGCAATTGGCTTTTAGCTATTAATATGTTGTAACATCACTATTAAGACATTTATTCATTATTTTTACATATGGGAACTCCAGCTTACGGTTTGTCGGATTCGGTACCCCGCGCAGGTTTGCTACATGAAAATCAGCATAAAGAATATTAGTTGATAGAGTATGGGCATCGAAAACGGAGTCTGAAATGGCATTTGAGGCATATACAATCTTCTTTACAAGCATTTCATGCAGATAAAACCGTAGAGAGGGCTGTGTGACTTGTCTCTGCTTGATACGTCTTGCAGCACCATATGCACCGAAATACAGAGAGGTCTGAGTATCCGGCGCAGCTGAATAATGACCCATAATGCAGTATGATACATAAGGTGCAAATGCATTGTTCTCAATATCTGTTATTGTCGGACATTCAAAGATTTTCACACTGCTATGATTCGTTGTCTTATCCTTGCAATATAGATTAAAGAGCCAATTTCAAAAGTATTGGCTCATCCTTGTTGATGACTCGTTTTTTCGTGCGTCAAAACCGTTTTGGCGCACCAACTCCGACTTTTTCACAAAAAGCCACGAAAAATCAAATTTTGGGCCGTTTCCCTCCTCTCCTGTCAACGCGGGATGTTCTCGATATTCAGTTGTTTATATCCGCTTAATCCGTTCTATTCAAGCATGTTGAATAGTTGTTTCACCGTGATGGCGATCACCCCGAACATCAAGTGGCAAAGAACTTTCCAATGTCCTTTGACTCTGACATGACGTGCGCCGTAGTTGTCTTTCAAATCCGAGTTGCCGCGTTCAACCGTTGAACGTTCCCGATAACGAATCTTTCGTGCCGGGGCAAGTTCGATCTTATTTCCCCGGCGCGGATTGGGGTCAATCACCGGAACATGACCGAGCTGTTTCGAAAACGCTTTGATTTCCTCCGCGTCATAAGCAGAATCCGCCAAGTCATACAGAATGGTTGTACGCTCAGAAGCCATTTGCATCAAAGGAATTGCGGCTTGACTGTCATGCATGGATGCCGAACTCAAAATCGCCGCCAACGGAATTCCTCCATCCCCAATGGACAGATGCAACTTGTATCCGCACCAGAATGAAGTTTTCCCTTTGCTGTCCCGTTTGCCGCCCCAATCGCAGCCTTGCGTCAGATCGCTGATATTTTCCGCAAGCTTCCGGTTCGGCTGAAGTTCAATCCGCCGGGTTTTGATTTCGGAGAGTTCCCGTCTCGCCAACTCCGCTTTTTCCGCCTTGCTTTTCCGGCCCCGTTTCTTTTTGAGCTTGATTTTTGGCGTATTCTTACGGCAGGCCCTTTCCCTTCCGATGATTGCCGTGGAATCGATGCTTGCGTGTCCGACCAGTTTTTCTGTGTAATTCTCCTTCACGATCGTCGCGTGAATGGCATCTGGAACTCTTTCCTCGGCAAACACTTTGAACGCTCGGGAAAACGTTGCCTCGGACAGAACCTCGCCGCGATATTCCCATCCGCAGATTCTTCGCAAACTCGGATTCGTATTCAGATTTTCAATCAGCACCTTCGTTGTCGGAAGGTCGTATACCGCTTTCAGGAAAAATGCCAGAAGCATTTTCTCGCGGTCTTTCATCGGTCTGCCCAATCCACACCAACGCAACGCACTGGTGATGAACCGGGACGGGCGAACAACTTCGACAATCCGCAAAAACTCCCTCATCTTCGCGGTTAATTCGCCCAATTCTTCTTCCAGCATTGGGAAAAGATAGGTTTCCATGGTAAAGTAAAGCTTCGGCAGATTGTTCATTTTTCTTCCAAGTTTGATAGCCCCAGAGTTAAGATGAGCCCTCTGCCTCTTTTTTCCATCCCGCCGAATTAAAAACTTTTGAAATTACCTCTGACATATTCGAATCCGGCGCAGTCTCTCCTACCAGCGCATATATGCGTAGGGATCATCCCGGGGTTGCCGTTTATCCATATAAAGCGGAAATTCCGGAAGGGGCTTCCCCGCCGGGCCGAGGCAGGATGACCAGAGCGGCATGGAGGCCGTGTCTACGCCAAGATTGGCAAGGATGATCTTTTCCAGACGAGCCGTTTTGACCTTGGTGAAAATCAGATCCGGCCGTTGCTCAGTGTCGAAATCATCGGCTGTCGCGGCAACCCACACCACCTGGCCGGTGGAGGATTTTGCCACCGCCAGGGCGCCCGTCTCGGAACGCCAGCTTCCCGGCAGCACCGCGTACACGCGGACCGCCTCCAGCCGTTTGCGCCAACTGGTATCCGCCGAAGACAAGCCGGCGAAAGCCTCGGGCATGCGTCTCGGATCCAGCGGATTTTTCCAGAGGGTGACACGATCGACGCCGAAGGTATCGCCGGCGGCGGCGGCCAGGGCTTCGCCGTCATCCATGTTCAACCCGAATGCGGTGACGACACCGCCTTCTTTCAGATGATCACTGACAATTTCTGCGCCGCCGGCGGCAAGCCATTGCGCGGAACCGCGCCTCAGGATGAGGACTTTGCCGGCCATACTTGCAATCACAGCTTTCTCCGTGCTGAAAAGTTCTTTCGGTTGCAGCCGCACCATTGATTCGGCCGGAGGCGTCGAAAGCGACTTGACCAGATTGCGCATTAAGAGATCAACGGCGGGTTCCTTTCCCAGGCGGTCATCCAGATCGAGCTGGCAGAAGATCATCCGGCCTCTTCCTTCACGCGCTTCCCACAACGCGGTATAGCGCAGATCGAAACCGGCATCGATCAACGGACGGAATGCGGTGGAGTGGGGTTTCTCCGCCAGCGTGGAAGCGACTACGCCTTCCCGGGAGCAGCGCCAGACTAACTTGTACCGTTGATCTTCAACAAGGGTTCGGGCCTGTTCCGCCAACGGCCCCAGTGAGGTCGCGCCGCGCCAATCAGCGAAATCGGAATCTTCAAGACCGGCAAACACCGGGTTGAAATGATCCCTGATCCACACCTGCCGGGAGCCGGGGGTAAAAGCGCGCATCCCGAATACCCTTTTCAGCGTCTCCTCGTCCTGCGGCATGACTAAAACCTGCAACCCGTCGGCGATTCGGTCGGAAAGATCCGCAAAGAGCTTTGCCCCGGAATGTTTTTTTAATGCCAGCGAACCGATCACCAGAACGCGCAGAGATTTCGGGAGGGAATCCTCCGGACGGAGCATCCCGAGTCCGGGACGGATTTCCGCCCGGGCAAATGCGGCGGCGGTTGTTCCTTCCGGGTCAAACAGAGCCCAATTCTCCAACCGCTGCCGCTCGTTTTTTTGCGGCCAGAACTGCAGCTCAAACGGAGCGACCTTTAACGCGCCAAATTCACCGCGCACATCGGCTTCGATCCGGGCGGCGGTTTTTCCTGTTACCTGCGGAACCGTGAAGGTGAATTCCTGTTTCGCGTTTTCCGCCGGGGAAATTTTGCAAACGGATTCGCCGGAAGCCACGCTGACCGTTCCCATCATGACGCGCCAGTTGATTTTGAAGGTTTCCGTTTTACGGCTGTCATTGATGATGATAACGCTTTTGGTCAACTGCTCTCCTGAGTAGAAAGCGTGATCCTGCGTATACCAGGTCGCGGCTGGGCCGCCGATATAAGCGTACCGGGGCGCCAGCAACCGGGGAAACGCTTCGGCCCGGAGCGTCGGTTCAAAATACTCTTTTTCTTCCGGCCGACCGAGATCGAAAAGCGTGCTGAGTTCACCGCCGGCACACGAACTGTAGTTCCAGGTATCGGCGGAACGGCCGGGACGCTGAAGATTATTCCAGTCGGTGGGAAGCGCCACCGGGGGCGGAATGACGCAGAACGGGCTGCTGGGAGCGCGTTTTTTTACACTTCGCCAACAGTTTTCCCACGCATTCATACCGCCGGAGAGTCCCCAGGTTCGCCATGCCGGCAGCAGCGACTCGTAATACATTGTGATGCATTTATCCACAATGGGTGGAATATGATAACAGATATAACCGGGCGAAGCATGCCATTTAAAGCCGACTCCCCGGTTCATGCTGTTGGCTCGGCGGCGGTTGTTCCACGCGAGCTCAAGATAATCAACGTAATCGTTTTCTTCCATCAGAAAACTTTTTTCACCCAGAATAATCGCGCCGTATTCCGAAACCAGCGGTTCGTTCCGGAACCAGTATTTCGGATCCCGCATCTGAAAATCACCGGGATACGGGGTGGCTTGTTCCACCATAAAAAGCGGCTTGCTTTCCTTTGAGGCGGCCCAATACTTGAGCCATTCGCGCAAATCCTGGATTTCCGGCCATCCCAGATAGTTGTTGAGCGTGTAGACATCACCGGTCTTACCGCAGGCGTGGTTGTAAACGGGACGAGTCGGATCAAGCGAACGGATGAAGTCGTTGGTTTTTTTCATCGCATTCGCTTTTTTGATGAACCCGGAGCCGGGTTCAAAATCCTTCACGCCGTCGAGGAACAGCGGATTCTGATCCTGATTGTAGATATTCATGTTCATATTCATGCGCCACATGACAATAGACGGGTGATTGATGTTGTTCATTACGGTATTTTCCGTGATTTTTGTCCACTCGTTCCAGCATTCGGGAGCCTCGATCGGATGATTCTTGAACGCGCTTTCTGCCACCGCATTGCGGGTATTGATTGAGCTGAGGGCTGCCAGCATACCCATTTCGTCGCAAACCTTCGCGAATGGTATCGGGAAATTGCCGGGAGATTCGCTTGACTCATCGATGTATACAAAATTGTATCCGGCTGCGCGAACCTGTTTCATCCAGTGGCGGACGGCGGCCTCCGTATCGCGATTATTGTTGGCCGCATAAGCACAGGGGGTCAGATGGAGTTTGATCCCGTTCAAATAAAAATCCCGCCCCCGAATCTCAAACTGGCGAAATCCGAAGGTCTCCGGATGGATTTCATCGACGACGGTTCCTTCTTCTTCCAATTTCAGGGTCATCTCATAGAGGCTGGGGCGCCAAATATCCCATAATTCCGCATCCGGGCAATCCGCGGCGATTTTCAGTTCCGATGCGCCGGCCGGGAGCGTGCCGGTGAAATCATAGCTTTTACGGTCGGGCGAACCGATCTTTGCCGGGCGGATCGCGCAGTGCCAGGTCATATCCTTTTTCGGCGCTTTGTTCAGCGGGATGGAGATGTTGACGTTACAGCCCGGCGTCTCCGTACGGATGACCGGCTTCCCGAATTGAATGTTCCGGGGACGGGCCCCTAAAAAAACATCTCCCGAAATTCCGGCGGAGTTCATCAGCTGTGCGGACCAGCCGTCCTGTTCCTGAAGCAAATGGGGAAGCACCTCCCACGGCTTCATCGCTTCGACCAGGACGGCAAGCTCCACGTTCCTGTCCGGTTTCACATGATCGGTGATATCAATTTCTCCGCCCTGAAAGCCCAGCGTTCCAACCTCCCTGCCGTCGCAGTAAACCCGGGCTTGCGTCGAAATGCGTTTAAAAGCAAGATAAATATTTTTACCGTCCCAATCGCGGGGAATCCGGATCTCCCGTTTGAACCATCCGAACCGGATTTCTCCGAGATTGTCGATTCCCGGATCATCCTTTGCCCAGTAAACCGTATCATGAGAAAAATCAATGGTTCTCGAGGGGGGAGCCGGCGGATTGCCGGAGGGCCCCTGCGGCTCATTCGCCCAGTAGTTCCTGTCGAACCACGAACCCGGGACTTTAATATATCCCCAGTTTTTTTCGACGGGCGGAGCCACCCCCAACGCCGGTTTCACCGTGGTTTTAACGACCTGGATATTGTCAAGCCAGACGCTTCCTTTGATTCCCGTTTCCGAACCGCCGTTGCGCAGGGCGAGCACCTTCAGCGTTTTCACGTTGCCCGGCAGCCGGAGATTGCATTTGACGGTTTGCCATCCGTTTCCAGCGGGGAAAGCGGGAAGCCGCATATTGTAATTATTCATGTTTTGGGCGTCCTGTACTTCGAGATACAGGGAACCCGATTCCAATTTCTGCAGAATATCCATCTGAAAGGTCACATTTCTCTCTGTCGGCAGATCGGGGATCATAAGAGAAAGCTGATAGAAATTCGTATTCGGTTCGATTGCGAGATCGAAACGGTAAGAGGCTTGCGCGGAGCGTTTGCACCGGGGATCAAGGGCTATGTTGAGAGTGTTGCCGGCTGGAAGTTTCCCGATTTTCCAAATTTGACCGGACGTTTTTCCAACAGTAGCGTCAAATAAAACTTCGCTGTGTTCGAGCCGCGTCGGGCGGCTGTCCGTGCGGAATTGCCACAAGCCGTTGATGCATATCTCTTCGCGTGCCGATGTTTGACGGCTCCACGCCTTTGATAAATCCCATTGGGCGTAAGCTCCCGGCGGCAGAGCCGGTTCGGTTCCGCGTGATGCGCATGCAGCGGCAAAGAGCGACACGGACAGCAAAAATAATTTCATGGCAAATCTTTCCTTGTTCATGAGCCAATGGTTCTTATATCTTAAGGGTTCGTCGTGCTGCGCGCGGCGCCGTCACGTGTCCACGGATTGTTATCATACTGGCGGCCTTTCAATGGACCTTCTTCGGAATATACGAAAGAGCAAAAATCCCACCAATTCGGTTTCCCGACGATAGTATATGTTTTCACATGGCCGTCTCCATGTATGACATTCAGCTGCTGGCCGTTGGCATGATGCGGGAAGACCATCGTCCTGCCTGGCTCGAACGTATTGTGAACACGGGCGACCGGTCCGGATGTTTCTGCTGCAACGATAAAAAAACTTGGTTGCTTGATATTACCGGCTTTCAGGTACGGACTGTCGTCGGTGTCCTCATAACCGCCCATTTCCCCCGCATTCAATCCCGGAGAAACGCACATCCAGCGCCAGCCGGATACTGTGCCTGCGCGAAGCCTTTTGGCGGTATCCAGCCCAAATTCGTTAACTCCGAGACCCACGCCCAGGATGGATGGGCAAGCAAATACCGACTGAGGCAGATAACCGCAATCAAAGACAGTCTGGCTCCAAAAAATGCCTCCGCTGTAACCCTTGGGGAAAAAACCATCAAAATCGTTGTTATACATGCCAAGTGCAAGACCAATCTGTTTCTGATTGGAAACACAGCTGATCGTCCGGCTTTTATCGCGGGCCTTATTCAAAGCCGGCAGCAGCATGGCGGCAAGAATTACAATGATTGCGATAACCACAAGAAGTTCTATCAGTGTGAATTTTTTCATTTTGTTCTTTCTTTTGTTAAGGCTGGTGTTCCCTGTATTACCAGGGCGATTCTTTGATACTCCGAAGAATAAATCATAATTCTTCTTCTGTTTCGGAAACCGCGGAACAGATCATTTTTCCAGTATGAATTTTGTTTTTCCCTCCCAATAATTTCCTGTATGACCGACATTCTGAACCGCCGTCAGTTTTGTCGGCGCACGCAGTGCCATCCACAGCAGCCAGCGCCCGGCAACCGGACAAACGGGATCGCCCAACGTAATCTGAAGTTCCACGGGACATTTGATCATTTTACCAAAATGAATGATGTCATAACAGGCCAATCCCGGAGAAGATTCCGGCCGCCATCCGATTTTTTTCCGTCCCAGCTTTTCTCCGCCGATATCTCCCATCCAGGGAACAATCGCACGGCATCCGGTAACCTCCGGATCCAGCGCCGCCATCGCCAGCGCCTGAAAACCGCCCTGACTGCCGCCTTCGACCAGAAGCGACTTCCGATTCCATGCCGAGAGTGATTTTATAAACCGCAACGCCACCAAATCCCGAAATAGCATGCCGTAAAAATAGGATTTTTCCGCCGGATCGTTATCCTTGAATCCATATCGTTTGAGTTTGCCGGCTTCGAGCTTTTTGTAAAACACTTCCTCCTGTAAATTGTCGATCCCGTGAGCGGAAACTGCCGCGACGATCTCGCCGGGGGTGAAATCGTTTGCCGTTAAGCGCGCCGCGTAGGCGCCATATCCCTGAAAATGGACCCGTGCCGAAAGCGACTTCGGTTCCGCGCCAACGGGAATCAACATCGTTCCGGTTGTCACCATTCCGCCGGTCAGGGGGATGGTGAATTGGTAGGCTTCCGCCTGAACCGTGCCGGCGTCATAACGATCCAATTTTGCCTGTAGCTCGACTCTGCCGGCATCTTCGCTCAGCCGAGAGCAATTCTGTCGGAATCCGGCAGGTTCGGGCGGGGGACATAGTTGATCGCGTCCCACCAGAGCGCCGCCTTCAAAAGCGCGCGTGCCGGGAGCCTTCACCTCCAGCAGAACCGTGCCGGGAACGGCGGAGCTGGTTTTGATAACCAGCGGCTCGTTGCCGGAAACGGCCTGCCCTTCTTCAATGACTCCGTCGTCTCCAGTACGCTTCCAGCGGAGTTGATGGCCGAGCGAACAACCGCCGTCGTCATTCTGGAGTTTGACCGTAAAAACGATCTCCTCGCCACAGGAGTATTCCAACGGATTCTTGGCCGTATCCCCGACCAGGCGGTGTCCGGCGCAAAGAGTGCCGCCCGTCGCCAAAAAACAAAAGAATGTGAGCCATAAGCGGCGCATGCTTTTCCTCCCCAAATGAGTTTTATACATCATCTTCGTTGCCTTATCGTGGAAAAATCGGGTGGCGCGGCGGCTGGTTGAGCAGACGGCCGACGAAGGAATCCGCGTTGACCGGGCCGCCGGCGATGATGTCCGCTTCGGTCAGGCGCGACAGAAAAATCGCTTTTTCCTCCAGCCGGCTCCAGTCGTGAACGATGTAGATATTTCCGCTGGAATCCTCGGTCACATCCGGATAGGAAACGTGGTTGCGGTTGTCCAGCAGAATGGAGTGTGGCCAACTTTTGCCGTCGTCGAAGGACAGGAAGGCTTTGAGGTTGGTGCGCGTCGTTCCGCTGTCGTTGCTTACCCGCAGGATGTTGCCGGATTTCAACCGGGCGATGTAGAAGCGGCTGCCGGGGGCGACGATGGGACTATTGGAGCCGTTTGTCCAGCTTTTGCCGCCGTCGCGCGAGAAGCTTTCGCCGAGGAAGCCGGAATCCCCGGTCCGGGCGAAAAGATGGAGCGTGCCGTCGCGGTGTTCGAGGATCATCGACTCGTCGAAGTCGGTCGGAACTTTCTGCCCGCCCTGGCGCCGGGTCCAGGTTGTTCCCTTGTCGGAGGATTCGGAATAATTGTAGGTGGTCGAATCACGGTCGTAAGAACACAGCAGATAACGCCCGTCGCGGAGAACCGTCGGTTTGCAGCGGAGGAAGCCTTTCGCCACATAGAACGGTTCCGACCAAGGGATTTCATCCGCGTCGGGCGCGATGGTGGTCATCGCCCAGGTTTCATGGCATAAATTTGAGGGGTCACCCCAGCCGGTCACCTGGGTCCAGAACAGCCAGAGCTTTTTGTCGGGATCCATCCACAATTGGATATCGATGCAGCGGAGTCCCGGAAAGAACAAACTTTCGATGACGAGGATCGGTTCCGTCCAGGTGAGGCCGTTGTCGTCGCTTTTGACCAGCAGATTATAATTGGCCATATCGGGTTCCCGCATGCCGCCGGAGTACCAGCCGGCGAGCAACCGGCCGCCGGGGGTGCGCTCGATGGTCGGGCAGCCCTGCCACAGACGGTGCGGCGTCGTAAACTGCGGACCGGGGTGAAGGTGGATATTTCCCACGAGAGCGGGTTTCGTCAAAACTTCCTGAATCATGGAGAAACTCCTTTTATGATTTGCATTCTGATATAATTATACTATATTTTTGTGTAACGTCCAATAGAAAAAAAGATTGATCTATTTAAATTTTCGATACAATCATGGAAAGTCTTTACGGAAATGAATGGAAAGACAGGCTTGAAGATCGCCTGACGCCCGAACAGGCGGCGGCGCTGGCGGAAGTTCTGGCCGCGCCGGATCCGTTGGTGTTGAACATCTCCCAGTGGCATTGCACGACGGGGTGGCAGGTGCCGCCGCGGCGGATTGGCGACAGCCTGATCCTGATTGTGAAAAGCGGCAGGGTTCAAGTGAGGATTGAGGATGGGGAAGCGATCCTGGAGTCCGGCGGCTGCGCGTTGATTCCGGAGAATGCTTTGCACTGTTACGAATTGGCGCCGGGGTGCGAAGCTTGTACGAATTACGTGCTTCATTTGCTGCCGTTGCAGCTTCAGGCGGAGCATTTGTTTTCGGGATTCTCCTCATTGTTCCGCAAGCTGCGTCATCCCGAGGCGTTTTTCGAGCAGTTGGAGTTGGGGATTGCTTTGCGCAACAGTTCGCGGCAGCGTTCGGCGGCGTTTGTGGGTTCTTTGATCCGGATTCTGGAGCGCGAGGCGATTCTGGCGGGGGAGTTCCGGGGGCGGGGAGAAGGGGGAATCGATCCCCGGATCGGTCGGGCGCTTGAGTTTATTTACCGGAACCACACGGCGGCCTTGAGTGTGGCGGACATTGCGGCGACGGCGGGGCTGAAGGAGGTTCAGTTCCGGCGGGTGTTTTTGCGGGTGACGGGGATGACTCCGGCGGTGTACTTGCATCGGCAGCGGTTGCTGCATGCGGTTCGACTGCTGCTGCGCGGGTCGGCGGGGGTGCGTGAGATTGCGGAACAGTCGGGATTCCAGTCGGCAAGTTACTTTTGCAGCTCCTTCCGGAAGTTCTACCGGGTGTCGCCGGAGGAGTTCAGGAGAGCGCATTTGTAGGGAAAGAAGGCGGCGGCGATTACGGTGGAGGAGCCGTAAAAAAAGAAAAAATCCGCCGAAGGCGGCACAAAGCCCCACCATCGTGGGGTCGCGGTCCAGCGGCGAAACCGTCACAGCCGGCCTCATCCTCTCCTACCGGGATTCCTCCGGCAAGATAGCCACAAAATGGGGGCCGAGGGTCGTCATCGCGGGGAAAGCGCCGAAAACCTATCTCCTGCCGCTGGATTCCACCTTCAACCTCGGCGACGCCGAATATCACATCTGGCAGCTCAAGCTGACCCTGACCACCGCCAACGTCGCGGGGAAAAAGGTGGAGGTCGAATTCACCGATTTCCAGATCGACACCCTCGACAACCTGTCGGGCGGCGACGACAAGCCCGAGATCACCGTCCATCCGCCGCTTCACCATGCGGCAAAGGCGCCGGCCAATGCGATGAAAATCTATTTTCACTTCGACAACCAGGATTGCATGCCGACGACTGTCCGCGGCGTCACCGACCGGCTTCCCTATCCGGGATTCCGGGAAATCCTGCTGGAAACGGTGAAGGAGCAGGCGGTTCTTGCAGACTCCCCCGAAAGCGCCGACCTGATCGTCTACGCCGCCGCCCGCCCGGAACCGGAGATGGCGGCCCGGATTGCCGGTGCCGTCAAGGGCGGCACGCCGCTCTATGTCGGCGCGGTCACCGCCGACCCCGAAATCGACGCTTTGCTGCCGGTAAACAGCACGCCGGTTGAGAGCAAGGGGATTCCGGAACGGAAACAAGTGAAGCCGGAATCCGCCGCCGATCCCCTGTTTCGCGGACTCAACAATGCGAGCTTCGGCGTCTACCGGAACATCGTCTTGAAAGACGGCAAAGTCCGCCTTGCCTTCGCCGACGGCTCCCCGGCTGTCGTCGAAGGAATCGCGGGCAAAGGCCGGGTACTCTATTCCGCGCTCGGCATCGGCGTCGACCTGATTCCCGGCAAGGCCGCCTACGATCCCTTTCTGCTGCGGGCCGCGTCGGAGCTGACCGGCAAAGCGCTGCGCGAGGAGCCCCGCCCCCGCCCCGCCGTCAAAGACGGCTGGCAGATGGGTGCAAGCAAAGATAATTTCGGCCGTTTCGGCATCATTCTCGGCGACGGGCTGCTGACCGAAAGCATCAGCAACAGTCTCGCGGTCACCAACGGCATGGGGCAATATGAGTTCCGCGCCGAAAGCGCCCCCCGGATCCGGTTGACCGACTGGCAATTGAAACCGATATCCGGCACACCGGCGGAGAAGCCCGGCGAAATCACATGGGATCACCAATATGCCCAGGAATCAGCTTTTTCGTCTGCGGGTCGGAAGCATATCCCAACGGAGCCGGGCCGCCGCAATGCTTCCCTTTCTTTTTCGCGGCGGCGATCTTGTCGCGAATGCGCTCGGTGATGATTTCACGCTCGTATTGGGCGAAAGTCATCAGGATATTGAGCATCATCCGCCCCGAACTGGTCGAGGTGTTGATGTCCTGCGTCACCGAAACAAAACTGACCTGATGCTCGTCGAAAACCGTCTGCAACGAGGCGAAGTCCAGCAGCGAACGCGACAGCCGGTCGATTTTGTAAACGACCACCACGTCGATTTTGCCGGATTTGATGTCGGCAAGTAGCCGTTTCAACGCCGGACGTTCGGTATTGCCGCCGGAGAATCCGCCGTCCGAATAATCGGTTTCAAGACAACTCCAACCGCGATGTTTCTGACTGGCGATGAATGCCTCCGCTGCCTCGCGTTGCGCGTCGAGCGAATTGAAATCCATGTCCAGCCCCTCGTCGGTACTTTTGCGCGTGTAGATTGCGCAACGTTTCGAAGTGGTGATTTCAGCCACGTTTGACCTCCTTGGTGAACCCGAAGAAACGGTTGCCGTTCCAATTGGCTCCGGTGATGATTTTCGCCACGGCGGAGAGCGTCTTGAAAATCCGCCCGTCATATTCATAGCCGTTTTCGACCGCCGCAACGACATATTCCGCGCCATTCCAAACGCGCTTGATCTGCGTGCCGGGCCGCAATCCGGAATTGCGCCGGGAAATCTTCGTGTTGACCCGACCGATGCGCCGCATCGTTTCCTCGGCTACGCCGCCATACATCAGTTCCTGAATCCGGCAAGCCAACCGCCGGCGCATAAAAACCACGCCATACTCCGGCGGCTCGCGCTGAAATAAATCGCGCCATTTTGCCGTCAGCTCCGGCATTTCCAGCGTCTGCAATTCCATCAGCTGTCGCCGGACGTTTTCCCGTTTGAAGTTCTCTTTCATATCCATTTTCATTCCTTTCGTTGTGTGGTTATCGGGCCGCGGTCATATAGAAAGCTCTCCATTTTGAACATAGCAAGTCTATCATCCACAATTATTTCGCTATTGCCGCGACTCGCATCCCGGCAAGCCGCATAATCGCCGCCGCCAAGAGTTCCGCCAACATTTTCACCTTGTCTTTTTCCATATGAATCCTTTTTGTTGAAATATGATTTGCTATATTGCCGATAGAGAGCTTTATGTATGCGTAACCAAAACCAGGAGGATCGTATGCAGAAAGCCATCGTCAAAGTCGGACGCAACCGCGTCGAAGTGGAAGTCATCGCACAAACCGAGTCCGGCTACCAAGTCCGTAGCCTGAAATCAGGTCGCGAATTCACCATCGCCAAGCTCGAAGCCCCAGCCCAGCGTCTCGCGCTCCTTGAAGCGGCAATCCGGGCGTTACAGGCGCAACCACCGGGAACCGCGCTCAACACCCGCGAACTGGTCGAACTCGCGACGGCAAGCGGCCTGTGGGCAAACAACGGCGCGAAAACGCCGGAGCAAACCCTCTACTCCGCCATCTTCCGTGAAATCGCCACCAAAGAACGCCCCCGAATCATCCGCAGCGCCGAGCGCGGCAAATTTGAGTTGAATCGAAAAGGTTAATTTTTTTAGCGTCAGCAAGCAAGTCTGTCTTGCAGCTCAAGTCCTTCCCGCGCCCTCTCAAAGAAAAGGCCGCAGGGGGGAACCGTTGGGGGTCGGATCGGGCTTCCCCGGCTCTCCGCCGGTTGCGGAAACTGTCTTTGACAGCCCGAGTCCTTCCCGCGCCCTCACGGGAAAAAGGCCCAGGGGGGAATCGTTGGCCTCAGGTGGGCAAGCGGCGAAAGGTCAGCTTGGAGCCGCCGCAGCCATTCCATTTTTTCAATTTCATTCATGATAAAAACACCTCTCGAATTGATTTTCAGTTGTCGAAGCAGTTCTTTTTTTGCTGTTCCGCAACTCGTTGTCAATAAGCAATTTTCCAATTTCTCAATTCCTCACAAGCCCTATATATGTAGTGATTATGAAAAATTGAAAATTTGCTGACGCAATCTATTCAGATATCTGCTCCGCATGAAGCGGGAGCAGAATATCAGAATGCTTGCGCGTCTTCAGTTTTTTTGCGCCTCGTTTTACACGTCTTCTTCTCCGGGCTTGCTTTTCTTTTTTCAGGTTCGGTTGCCTTAAGCGATTTGGGCGGGACGTAATGGGGCGACGCCTTGCCAAAATGGTAGCATTTCATCGCCTGCTGCCGCTTTGCGGGATCGCCGGAACGCTCTTCCAGTATTTCGTTGTCGACGAGAAGCGAGATTGCCGATTCAACTTTAGACTTGGAGGCTCCGCTGATCTCCCGCATCTTCTCCACCAACCGGGTTTTGGGAAGAGGCGGTTTCAGCTCGTCGAGATATTCATGGATTGTCTCCGCAACATCTTCCATTGTCAGCTTCCGTTTCTTCGCCAGCTCGGACTGGCCCGATTTGACCTTACCTTCCAGGTCGTCCGGAGCGAACTCCGGCGCAAGCACCCACAGGTTGTTTTCATCCTTTCGGAGGCAAAACGGAGCGACCGGCGGAAAACTCCTCACGCAGCAATAGACCGACACCACACCATCCTCCTCATGGGGGCGAAGCGTGAGATGGGCGTCCGGCGACCGCGACTGCGCCCCCGCGCCGGAACCCACGTCCGTCACGCTCTTGTTCGCCTGGCCGCCCTTGCTGGTGTGATGTACGAGGACAAAGGCGGCTTTCGACGTTTGAGCGTAGCCATCCAGCAGATTGTAGATGGCCGTGATCTGCCCGTTGCTGTTCTCATCGACGTCCGGCGGCAGCGCCTTATACAAGGCGTCGATGACAATAACGTCGAACTCGCGCTCCTTGAATTCCGTCATCTTCTCCTTCAGCTCCCGCAGGTCTTTTTTTCCGCCGCGTTGCGGAAAGACGGTCAGGTTGTCGAGAATTTCATCATCGGGCGATATCCCCATCGCCCTGGCGACTTTAGCCAGACGACAGCCAAGCGTTTCCTTGTGCAGCTCGTTGTCGATCAGAAGAACCCGCGACTTCGCGCATCCGCGCCCTTGCCATTCACATCCGGCGGCGAGGCTGAACGCCAGCTGCATTACCAGCCAAGATTTTCCGGTCTTGGGGGCGGCGACAAGGTTCATCACCTCCTCGCGCCGAAGCAGACCGTCGATGATGGGCTCCTTCATATCGGGAAACCTCCGCATCAGCTCCCGCGCGCCGAAATAGCGTTGTTCCTCGTTTTTCTTCAGGAGATTGGCGATGATCTCATCTGGCGGCAGTTCATCGAAACCCAGCAGTACGTCACCGCCGCGACCGATTTCGCCACGGTCGAGCGCGTCACGGAGCATGGATTGATCCGGGAGCATCTGTTGTTCTTCATGGACATCGGAAGCCGTGAAGTTCGGCTCGGCGGCATCGCCCATAGCCCGGACGGCAATTGGACGGCGCAGATCGCCCGAAATATGTGCGACATGTGGGACGGCTTTCTGCTCGGCAAAAAATATCTGATCCATGACCGCGACGCCCTGTTCACCCGGCGATTCGATTCAATCTTCGAATCCATCGGGATAACCGTCAAACGATTGTTGCCGTTTTGTCCGATGATGAACAGCCGATGCGAGAATTTTATCCGCGCCCTGAAAACGGAATGTCTGGACAAGATCATATTCAGGACGCGGGAACAGATCCGGCTTGCCGTTACCGAATTCCTGGAGTATTGGAATCATTACCGTCCGCACGAAGGACTCAATGGCAGAATGATTCTGCCGTACCCGAATGATCCCGATGGCGATCTTGTCGAAATATCATTCCTCGGCGGTCTGTTCCACGGCTATAAACGGGAGGCGCGGGCGGCATAACGGTGAAGAAGGAATAAAAACACCCCCCGTATGGCGCGATGTTTTTATGTCTGTGTCGGTACTCCCGAAAATAGCTGTTTCCCGCTGGAATATTGAGTCGCAGAAACTGCGGACATAAAAATTTGAGGCGAAAACAGAAATAGACGACTTTCAGGTTTAAAAAGAACCCTCCACGAAAGGATCAGCGCCTTGACCGGCTTCCATTCGGAGAAATTCCGTTCCGGAGATTCGCCCGTCACGACCAGTTTTTTGCCGGAAAGCGGACTCGTCCAGATCAGGGAGATCTGCACTTTCCGTCCGGGCGCGCCCTCTCTGGTGCGGATGTAATCCATCCATTTTTTGACTTGAGCGTCGCGGTTCGGTTCTTCAACGGGCGTCAGATGAAATTTTGTCGCGGAGACCATGGGTTCGTTGAAGCGGATTTCGTTGATGTCTCCCGCCTCAAGCTCGGGAAAGAAATTCGCGATGAAATTGACCGACGTTTTTTTTGCGTTTTCATACGCCGTGTCCGCAGGGATGAAATGTTTGCAGACGACCTGATTCGGGGTCCATCCGCGCTGAGTGCGTTCACCGGTTCCATCCACGACGAGCGAGAATCCGGACTTCGGCAAATGCCAGACGAACGCGGTGTGCATGAGGTCGTATTTATTGGATTCGCGCACCTTCCGGCTGTCGAAACGGTTCGGGCCGTGTCCGATCGGAGAAAATTCGGGACTTGCATACGCGGAAATCATTTCCGACATCAGGATCGGGTCGTTGTAGCGCACGAAGTTGCGGTCGTTTTCAGGCAGATCGCGGCTGTTTTTTAGAGCGTATTCGCGCGCCCGTTCCGCGGCGGCCGTCCGCCAGTCTGTCCGGCATCCCGCCGCCACCAGAAGCAGCGGAAGGAAAAGCAGAGATATTTTTCCGAAAGTCATCATCAGTTCCTCGATAATTTTTTCATTAATATAGTCCGCTTTCAGAAGTTTTAAAGTCTGCGGAGAAAAAAAAACGGCGGACCGGACGTTTCCGGTCCGCCGGAAAAACTTTTTCTCACCGGAAAGTGGCGGGCAGGGCGAGAAGCTGATACACCAGAGTCTTCGCGATACGGTCGTGTCCGGCGGCGTTCGGATGAAGGCGGTCCGTATCCGCATCGTGGAAGAACTGCGCATAGGCGTCGTTCACGGGGAAAAGACCGCTTACGGCAAACAGGTCGATCACGGGAACCGACCAGAGGCTCCCCGCTTCGCGCAAAGCGGAAACGTAATCGTCCACATAAACGCCGATGTCGTTCGGAAAGGTCTCTTCCGGCTGAACGTTCGCTCCGCCGAAGTTCGCGTAGCCGCGATGGACCGGAGTCAGGAGAATAATCTGCTGAAGCGGGAAATTCTCTTTCAAATACTTCAGACCGATGTTGATGCGGCCGCGGAAAGTATCCGGATCCATGCGGAACTCGCGGCGCAGTTTCTTCATCATCGTACCGTGCGAATTCACCTCCTCCTCATGCGTCGCAAACCATTCGCCGAGAGGGACGTTGCTGTTGTAGTCGTTGGTTCCCATGAAAACGAGAATCGCATCGAACTCCGTTCCGTGCTCCTGTTTCAGAGCTTCCGCCTGCTTGACGAGTCCCGCCCAGCTCCAGCCGTTGACGCCGTAAACCAGATGTTCGACGCCGAGATAGTCGCGCAGGAACTGCCAGTAATTCTTTGTTGTTCCGACATGACATTTATCCGTAATGGAATCGCCCAGGAAGGCGACCTTTTTCCCGTACCATTGAGTTGTTCTCATTTGAAAACATCCTTCTTTCAAAATTTCTTCATCCGGAAAAGATAGCACGTTTTTCCGCCATTTCCACACGCTTTTTCAAAAACTCGCGTTCTTTGATTGAAAAATCGCCGTTTCGGTGTAAATTTACGATATCAGAAAAACTCTGAAAACGAAAGGAAACTCATCATGCAGGCTTTACAGCGCAATCCGAAATTCCAGGGCAGAAAGGGACCCGTCGTCCTCGCCATCATGGACGGCGTCGGCATCGGCAAATACAAAGAGGGAGACGCCGTTCTCGACTCCCCCACGCCGTTCCTTCACAAACTCATGAAAACCATGCCTTAATACTCAGCTGAAAGCACACGGAACCGCGGTCGGCCTCCCCTCCGACGCCGACATGGGCAACTCCGAAGTCGGACACAACGCCATGGGTGCCGGACGCGTCTTCGCGCAGGGTGCGAAACTCGTCTCCGAAGCCATCCGCTCAGGAAAAATGTTTGAAGGCAAAACCTGGAAAAAAGCCGTGGAAGAAGCGGAAAAAGGCGGAACCATGCACTTCATCGGCCTCTTCTCCGACGGCAATGTCCACAGCCATATCGACCACCTCAAAGGCATGGTCGAAGAGGCGAAGAAGGAAGGCGTCAAATCCATCCGCTTCCACATTCTTCTCGACGGACGCGACGTTCCCGAGACCTCCGCGCTCGACTATGTCCTCCCCTTTGAAGAGTACCTCAAGGAGCTCAACGCCCAGGGATTCGACTACCGCATCGCTTCCGGCGGCGGACGCATGAACATCACCATGGACCGCTACGGCGCAAACTGGGACATGGTCCGCAAGGGCTGGGAAACTCACGTCGCGGGAAAAGGACGCTTCTTCAAATCTGCTCAGGAAGCGATCGAAACGCTCCGCGCGGAGACCAAGGCCATCGACCAGGATCTTCCGCCGTTCGTCATCTCCGACGACGGCCAGACGCCCGTCGGGGCAATCAAGGACGGCGACGTCGTCATTTACTTCAACTTCCGCGGCGACCACGCGATTGAAATCAGCGAAGCGTTCGATGATCCCAAGTTCGACAAGTTCGAACGCGTTCCGAACCCGAAGGTCTTCTACGCCGGCATGATGGAATACGACGGCGACCTCCACATCCCGAACAACTACCTCGTCAACCCGCCGGAAATCAACAACACCATCGGCGAATACCTCTGCAACAGCGGCGTCCGCCAGTTCGCCATCAGCGAAACGCAGAAGTACGGACACGTCACCTACTTCTTCAACGGCAACCGCTCCGGCAAGTTCAGCGAAAAGCTCGAAACCTATCAGGAAATTCCCTCCGACATCATCCCGTTCGAACAGCGTCCGTGGATGCAGTGCGCGGAAATCACCGACGCCGTCATCGCCGCAATCGAATCCGGCAAGTACGACTTCATCCGCCTCAACTACCCGAACGGCGACATGGTCGGCCACACCGGCAACTACCAGGCGGTACAGGTCGGCATGGGCGCTCTTGACCTCTGCCTCCAGAGACTCGCGGCCGCCGTCGAGAAAGCGGGCGGAATCCTCCTCTGCACCGCCGACCACGGCAATGCGGACGACATGTTCGAGCACGACAAGACCGGAGCTGTGAAGCTGGACAAGAACGGCGAACCGCGCCGCAAGACCAGCCACTCCCTCAACCCGGTTCCCTGCTTCATCTTCGACCCGGGCTACAAGGGCGAATACTCGCAGGAACTGAATTCCGGACTCGGCATCAGCTCCATCGCGGGGACCTGCGCCGAACTCCTCGGATTCGTCGCCCCCTCGGAATACGACAAATCCGTCCTCTCCTGGAAGTAAGCCATGAACGACACGCCGATCCTGCTGGTTGATTCGTATGCGCAGATTTACCGCGGCTTCCATGCCGTGCGCTATCTCTCGACTCCGGACGGCGTGCCGACGAACGCCGTTTTCGCGATGACGAAGTTCCTGCTCAAGCTGCATAAGGAACACCCCTCGCGAAACGGCGCATTCGTGTTCGACAAGGGCAAGCCCGCATTCCGCATGGAGCTCGCCCCCGGCTACAAGGCAAACCGTCCGCCGATGCCCGACGAACTCAAAGTCCAGATTCCCGTTATACGCGAACTCGTCCGGGCGTTCGGATGGAGCCTCATTGAACACGAAGGGTACGAAGCGGACGATCTGATCGCCTCGCTCGCCAAAGCTTTCCCGCAAAACCAGGTCTTCATCTTCTCCGGCGACAAGGACATTTCGCAGATCATCGACTCCCGCGTCTCCATGCTCGTCCCCAACCCGGCGGGCGACGTCGCGAAACGCGGAATCGAAGAGGTCAAGAAGAAGTTCGGCATTGCTCCCGGGCAGATCGCCGATTATCTCGCGCTCGTGGGCGATACCGCGGACAACATTCCCGGCGTCCCCGGCGTCGGTCCCAAAACCGCCGCCGCGCTTCTCAACCAGTTCGGCGCCGCGGAAAACATGTTCGCACACCTTGACGAGGTCAAACGCGACACCCTCCGCAAAAAACTGGAAGACTCCGGAGACCGTTTCGCAATCAATCTCAAACTTGTGCGCCTGGATGACGTCCCGCCGGAAGGTACGGTCTGGACCCTCGACAGCGTCCGCCGCTCCGAACCGGATTTCGCCGCAATCCGCGCGATCGCAAAAAAATGTCGCTCAAAAGCATCCTCAAGGAGATCGACGCGATTGCCGGGCCGGAACCCGAAGAACCGGGAAACGACCTCTTCGCATTCGCCGGAACCGCCCCGAAACCGGAACCCGGAAAAGCGTCTGATTCCATGACGCAGATGGATCTGTTCTGATGCCGCTTGAACTCATACTTAAAGAAGGACGCGAAAAATCCCTGCTGCGCCGCCACCCGTGGGTCTTCTCGGGAGCCGTCGCCGAAATCAACGGCGAGCCGGTCAAGGGCGCCGATGTCGTAATCGGGGACTCCAAACACCATTTTCTCGCGCTCGCGTCGCTCTCCCCGGAATCGCGTCTCACCGCACGCGTCTGGACGTTTCAGGAAGATGAAGCCGTCGACCAGGCATTCTTCGACCGCCGCTTCCAAAAAGCATTCAAACTGCGCAAAGCGGCATTCGGAGCTCTTCCCGACGCGTTCCGTCTCATCAATGCGGAATCCGACGGCCTCCCCGGCGTAATCGTCGACATCTACGGAGACTATGCCGTCTGCCAGCTCAGCTCCGCGGGCGCGGACTTTCACCGTGCGGAAATCGCAAATGCCGCTCTGCACTACGCAAAGGGTGTCTACGAACGCTCCGATGTCGACTCCCGCATAAAGGAGGGACTCGAACCCTCATGCGGTCCGCTCGCCGGAGAAGAACTTCCCGCAACGATTGAATTCACCGAAAACGGCGTCCGCTACAGCATGAATCCGCGCACCGGACACAAAACGGGCTTCTATCTCGACCAGCGTCTCAGCCGCCTCGCCGTCATGAACGCCGCAAAAGACGCGGAAAATGTTCTGAACTGCTTCTGCTACACCGGCGGCTTCGGACTCGCCGCGGTTCGCGGCGGCGGTACGCAGACCATCTGCTCGAAGAAGTGTACGCCGGATGCGCTGGTGGCGATTCCGAAGGGAATGGAGATTGTCGAGTCGCCCAACGGCAAGGTTTCCTGCCGTAAGAAGCAGCAAAGCGCGATTCTGCGGCAGGAGCGGGATTTGTTGGAAAAATGGATTCCCAAGCTTTCCAAACAGGCGTTCGTCAAGATCGAAGTCAAGCCGAAAGAACTGATTGTTCACGGAACCGAAACGGCAAGGTATAAGTCTCTTCCAATCGGAATTCCGTTGGAAGGCGCGCTTAAACTGTTGGAAAAGTTTGTTGTTTACGAACCGTTTTTCAAGTTCGAACTGGACGATTCTGACGCGCGCCTGTTTTCGGTGTCCAGAATGTGTTATATGACCATCGACGGCGAATGGATGTACCTTGAATCTGGAAGCCTTGAGGCGTTGGCGAAAAAGTATTTGCCGCATGTCGGCAAAGAAAGTTTTTTTGAACTGGAGTAAGGATGAGCAAGTCGGATGCAAATTTAAAAGAGCTGATTACCCGGCAGAATCTGCGGGAGGAGGCCGGAGATGTTTATTTCAAGCGCGGACTGGATTATTTTAAGTCCGGGCATGTGCAAAAGTTGTTTGTTGATGATGAACGCATCGAAGGCAAAGTGTCTGGAAGCCGCTCCTATTCTTGTTCGATTGAATCGGACGGAGACGGCTGGTTTTCCGGAGAATGCAGTTGTCCGCTCGGCGACGACGGCGAATTCTGCAAGCATCTGGTTGCGCTTGGATTGGCCTTTATCGACGGCTTTGAAACGCCGCAGCCGGCAAGCGGGAAACGTGGTAAATTCGATCTTTCCGCTTTTCTGAAAGCACGGAGTAATGAGGAACTGACGGCATTGCTCACCGGGGCGGCAAAGCTGCATCCCGATTTGCTGGAGTTTTTCCGCATGAGTCATCTGCCGGATGATCCAAGTTCCTTGCGTCTGGAGTTGTTGCAGAAAATCGACCGCTTGCTGGATTTGGCGGAAGAATGCAGTTATGTCGATTGCTATGGCGATGAAGAGTATGAAATCGATGAAAATTTCGAGCAATTCCGGCAGGAACTCGGACAGCTGACTGCTACGATGAAGCGATTGTCGCCACCGCTTATTCTGGAATTGGCGGAATATGCCATCAAAGAGGCGCTTAAGCGGGAGGGCGGCGATGACGAAAACGGACTCGATGAGTTGATCGGCGACATGCTGCCGCTTTATTTCGCCGCGGTAACGAAGGGTGCCGGAAAAGCGCAGGAAATCGCGGAGAATATGATCGCATGGGAAGCGGCAAATCCGTGGGGCGCGCTTGGACAGGTTGGCCGTTATTTCATGGACGCGCCCCAACGGATTGTCGACGCCTGGGAAAAGCTTGCGCAACGCCAGTGGGACGAGATGCCGCCTCTGTCGATGGGAACGCGGGCTTCCAATAAGCGGGAACTGATTGAAAAGCGGCTGTTGCAATACGCCAAGCTCAACTGTGACAAAGAACTGGAATTGAAGATTCTGCAGAAAAACCAGAGCTCTCCGGAACAAGTTTTGGCATTGAGCAAGCAGTTGTTCCGTCTGGATCGCTACGATGAGATACTGCCGTTATTGCAAAAAGCGCATGATCGGTTCAAAGGCGATCATGAAATTCTGGACGCCCTGGTAAGCGAACTTATTCGCTGCGGCAAAAAAGAGGAAGCACTTGCTTTGGCATGGAACTGTTTTGAGCGTTACCCCGACTGCCGATACGGCTACGAGTTTTTGCGTTCGACCGCCCGTTCTTGTCACCAGGGGAAGGTCTATTTAGCCAAAGCGTTGAATTTTCTGCGGAAACGTCTCACATCCCGCAATCAGGCGACCGACGCCCGTACGGAAATGGTGAATATTCTGCTCTGCGAAAAGGATTATCCGCAGGCACTGGAAATTGCGGAAGGCGGACTGTGTGCGCATCAGACTCTTTACCGGCTGGCGGAGGCCCTCGCGAAAAACAAGCCGGAAGCATCGGCGCGGTTGATCAAAAGGCCGCTCGACCAACATTTGCCGCAGGTCGGCGATCGTTTCTATGCCGAATCAGTACGTTTGCTGAAACTCTATAAGGAATATTTGACGGCAGCCGGCGAAGGCGAACGGTTTCAGCAAGAAATCCTCGCAATTCGCCTGCAATACAAGCAACGCCGCAAATTCATCGGCATGCTGGATAAAGAGGGCTTGAAATAACCGAGTGTCGAATCGTCAATGACAGCAATTGAAATTTTGTCACCTCTGTTGCCAATAACAGCATCAATATCTAAAAGATGCTGAAAAAGAAGGAGTTGGATTGCGATTCAGTTGTAAAGTAAAACTTAACAACTGCCAACGATCCGGAATTTTCGGATCGTTCCAGAGCCGGACACGCGGGATTTTTGAGCTTGGAGATGGTGGTTTGGTTTTGCGGAATGTGCTCCACCATTTTTTGCCTCAAAATTCCGCCAAATGGTACCACTTGGTACCGTTTGGCCGCTTTTCTTCAGGAGTTTCGTCCAATGCCGGTCAAATCCGATATTCCAAACTGGAAGGATCAGGAGATGACTAAAAAGACAATCAAACTCGCAACAGGTTCAGTATATCAGAAAAAGACCGGAGGAGTCTACTTCTTCCGCTATCAGATCAACAACCAGCGCAAATGTGTCAGCCTCGAAACGCGAAACCGTGAAGAGGCCATAGCCAAAGCGGAAAAAATAGTTCCAGTGGTTCGCGCCACCAGTACCGAAGTGATTGCCGCTCACGTGAAACAGGCCCGAAATCTCGAACACCGGCAGCAGGAACTCGCACTAAGCGATGCCTGGGAAGTCTACTCACGGCACCCGGAGCGTTCTGTGCCGGATACCGTTCATGAACAGAACACCTATCGGGCCACATTTCGGGAATTCGTTGATTTCATCAATAAACCGGAACTGCCGATTCGTGAGATAACTCCGGAACTGGCAGCCAAGTACGCCGATCATTTGCGGTCTTGCAGGATTTCGGTTTCGACCCACAACCGGAAAATCACCAGAATCCGCAAAATCTTTGAAGTCTTGCGGGACTACCGGGATGCGGACAATCCTTTTCGTTCACGCGTCCTGATCCGGAAAGAACGTGAAGAGCAGGAACTCGGGGTACGCCGTCTTTCCTTTTCCCGTGAGCAGATTCAAAAGTTGCGTGAAGTGCTTGATGACAGTATCCACAAAGTGATGTACAAGCCGGAAGTCAAAGTGATCTATTATCTCGGCATGTTTACCGGACAACGGTTGAAGGATTGCGTTTTACTGCGTTGGGACAGTATCGATTTCCCGCACGGTCAAATCTGGGTGAAGCAATTCAAAACCGGCAAAGAAGTGACCATCCCAATTGCTCCGGAATTGAAAACCGTCCTGGAAGCAGCCTGGTCTTGGCGTATCGATGAATATGTCTGCCCACGGGTTGCAGCTCGTTATAAACGTACTGATGCTGCCGGAAAAAACGTCGGCAACAATCTGGTGAACATTGATGTGCTGCGCGTTATTCAGTGGATCGGTCTCGAGCCTTCCGTTGCCGTACCAGGCAGGAAGAAAAAAGTCACAATATACGGATTTCATTCCCTGCGACATTCTTTTGCCTCGTATTGTGCAGAAGCCAACGTTCCCAAAGCGGCAGTTCAGTCGATCCTCGGTACCGATTCCGACATTGTGGATAAATATTACACCCATGTGGGGCGCGAGGCGCAGGAGAAAGCCATCGCTGCCGTAGTCGGTGAAATCGGAGGAGAATCGGATCGTAACCGAATTGAAAAGGCGCTTGCCCTGATCCGTAGCTCCACCGCTGATCCGGCTGAAACCTTGAAACTGGTTGCCGCCATTCTGGAGCAATGAGGTTCCGACGACAGCAGAATTTCTGCTTACTTTTTGCCGAATGGGACAGACGCCCGGCCGAGTCATTCTGACGATTTGGACGGCTGATTTGACCCGCGACGTTCTGACTTCTGAGCGTAAAAGTCAGAGTCAGAACGATAGATTGTCAAAATCTATATCAAATATTTTCTTCGCGCTAAATTCTTGAAATTATGCCAGATTGATATATATTATTGATAGATAACGCCGTGTGCAAGTTTTTTAACAAAAAATCCGTTCAAATTGTAGAAGCGGATTCCCATATTTCTGATTGATACAGCAATTGATGGAATGTGCCAACAATTTCCTGCTAATCCGAACAGTCAAATGC
>NZ_VUNS01000040.1 GCF_009695545.1 Victivallis lenta
CTTTCGCCGACATTCGCAGGAAAATCGCTTCCGAAATTTCCTCGAGTGACATTTTTGCAGGGTGTTGCAGAAAATCTTTCAGCTCCCACGGATTTTCTGCTTGCTTTTCCATTTTCTCCGTTGTATAGTACTTCTCATCGAACCAGTTTCAGGAAAACTTTAGTATAATTATATGATTAAAATTAATATATTCTTTTGTTTCTTTTGGTAATGATTTACTAACTTCATATTTTTTCTGCAAATTTTTCCACATGTCTTTTCGGCACATGGTATGCGTGATACTTGGTTCTAAGTCACACTCGGCAGAAAGAGAGTTGCCGGAAAGAATGCCATTTTCCTGACGGGCGATTGCACTTACTCCGACATGTGATCTTAATATGTAAAAGCTGACTCTGTGATCACCAATTTCCGGATTTTCCGGCTCCTCTCCTTTCAGGAAAATTCTTTCCGCAATCATGGGATTTTGATAACGGGTCGCAAATTCATAAGGCGTAACGGGAGCCAGAGAAAGCAATTCGCTAGATATCGGCAGTTTGCCGATCATTACATTCTTTGCCTCAAGGTGTTTATTGGAAATTTTAAACGGAGGGTTCAAGTGATCACCGGAAGATGGTCTTGCGTCAGAGCTCCATACTTTTCTGTATTTTAGGTCTGGCGACTCCTTTGTTCCTGCGTTATATGCCCTCCATTGATACATTTCTACAATGCGCCCGAATTTTACGGCATGAATGCCCTTCAAGTCAAATGTTTCATCATGCAGCCGTTCGTCAGTAGTGATAAGACCGGAAACATAAATCACCCTCCCGTCATTTTGTGGATCTACAGGTTGGGAGGACGGTATTGAAATGCAGTTTTTTTCCAGTTCTTCGAGAATTTGAACTTTCTTTTCTGCCTCATCAATTTTTGATTGTGTATAACCTTTCATGCTCCAAAGGCATAATATGATTACTCCCAAAATAATACTGCATCCCGAGATTTTCATATATCTTTCTTTTTCAATTATTCATCTAATTCTTTTTATCGCTCTTCTCCTCATCCTCTTCTCTCGGTTTCTCTTCCAATTCCTTTTTATCGCTCTCCAGTATCGAAAGTATAGTTTGCACCAGCCATCCCACGCAAGCCGCCCATAACAACAAGAAAATTATCGAATCTCCTAGATATTCCCATTCCCATTTCCAGTTTTTCACTAGGAAGATTGCACCCCTATAGCCAAGATAGCAAAAAACACCCGAGACGAATAGAGACGCGACCCTCGGCGCAAAGAGGATAGTAAAAAAGAAGACCCCTATGAAAATCGGTACGAATAGTAATATATTGGCCAACCATTCCATGTTATACGCCTCCTCATTCAATATCTCTCTGTTCCTTTTTCAATTGGTCTTCCAATTCTCTCAGTTTCCTTTTCAGGTTTTCCAATTCTTTCTGCTCGTGCTTCTCCTGCTTTTCTTTTTCATCCAGCTCCTTTGGGGCTGAAAGCAGGGACAGCGGCTCAAAACCATATTTTCTCGCAATGCCATCCGTTTGTTCGCAGAGCTTGAACCAGGCTTTGATCCGCTTGGTTTCCTCATCCGTGTATTCCAATCCCTGAACTGATTTCAGAAACATGATGGCGGCGACACTGCGGAACTCATCCAGACTTTGAATCATGGCCGCAGTAAAGTCTTCGGGACACTCGGAAAGCTTCAGAATATTTTTACATGCTGCATCGTTGTTCCAAAGGACCTTCACCACATTCTGGTTGGACGGGTTCTTGGCCATGGTTTCAAATGTAAACCAGATATTCTTCTGTACCGCCTTGTATACGGTTTCAATTTCAACAGCAGGACTCTCCTGTGCGCCGAGTACATTACCAAGGCACAAGAATAATGACAAAAGCAGCATTGTAAAACGCATTCAGAACCTCCATTACAATCACTGCTGGACTACCGTACCCAGTAGCTGTTTTCCGACTTCGGTTGCAATCAACGCCATTTTTTTATCATCAATGGTTGAGTAAAAATCCCATACACCGGCAAGAGTACGATTGGGAACCGGTCCCAAAGCGATGGCAATTGCTTTATCAACGGTCAGCAGTATTGTGAAGGTACTCGGCTCCATGGCAAGTCCGGCCAGCATCAGGAAACCACTTCCCCCGGCAATCGGCTGTTTGGGGCATCGGTGATCTTGGATCAGTTGAAAGGTTTCTTTTCCTATCAGATTAAACTTAAAGCCGAACAACCGTTCGGATCTTTTCAAGGCCAAATCGCAAGCGATGGTCGGGTTCTTCAAGCCCAGTGTAGGAATGGGAGTTTGATCGACTGGAACTTTAACGTAAAGCAATGCAATATCATGATCATCGTAATATTTGACATAGGCTTTCAGGGTGTTACTCGGCTTATCACGATTATCTTGACCTCCCACTGCCTGAAGCGCAAAATGCTTCTCTACGGAAATATTGTTATGCGGTCGTTCATACACGCCGGAACCATAAGACTCTTTTTTTTTGAATCCGGTCCAGGACGTATGGTCTTTCGGCTCTGCATGATCAAACGCAGAGACAAGCTCCCATCGCTGAATAATCTCCTGGACTCCCCCTCCGTTATCTTTGTACCAAACTAACTGTAATTCAGAATACCGGATATAGGGATGGTTTTCTATTTTGTTGGAACTATTATTGATCACTTCTTTGTTGTATGCTGAAGTATTTTTCTCGTAATTGACTTCTTCTTCTTTTCCTGTGGAATTGACTACGGAAGTCGGCATATTCTGAATGATCGGGCTCGGATAAAAAGGGTCAAGAAACGATCGCAATGTGAAGAAAACATAATAACCGTTCTCTTCCCCAAGAGCAACGGCACGGATTTCAGGTTCATTTTTTTGCGGTTGAGGTTTCTGCCGCCTGTTACCAACCAGTCCTTCCTCCCATTTTCCACAATGCCGTTCCGGAGCCTTATACGAATAACCCACAATCTGTCGAACCGCCATGGAACAGGATGCAGCAGTAATATCTGCCTCCTTTATCGTTCTCGTTGATTCCCCATGAAGCAGTAGTGGTCCTGCAATCCATGCAGCTACGGCAAGTCGACACACCATTTTACTGACTAACATAATGCCCTCCTATATTTCCGTTTTCATCTACTACGCATGATAGGAGGAATCTTACGCGAAGTCGGGAAAAAGTGCAGAAAAAAAGCACGTTCTCTGTATTCGCTGCAACGAAGAGGCACTTGCAAGCCCGTCACCCGCAAACGAAACACCGAGAACGTGCCACAAGTACGTCAGTAGAACAAACGCACAGCGGCACGCTCTGATCCGGTCGTTTTTGCGGGTACTCAATAAAAAGTTTGCAAGTTTTCTTCGAGTTGCAATCCCACCGATCAAGCTGTCGATCTATAAGACAAGTCCATTTCTCCGGACTTATCCGTATTGAATGTACTGCCATAATTACAAAAATGCAAATTCAGCATATCGTCTTTCTTTAAACAGAAATTGATTTTCAATGCAAAGAGTGATATTTTCTTCGTGAACATCGCAAAAGGAGTACAGAGAATTGTTGAACACAGATGTACAGTTTCATAATTTGACCCTCGTCCGGCGTTGCGGCAGCGGCGCGTATGGCGAGGTCTGGCTATGCCGGGATATTACCGGTAAGATTCTGGCGTTGAAGCTGATTCAGAAGACGAAGCAGAATGCTGAACTCAAAAGTGTGGTGGCATTGCGTCTGACGCTGCCGGAGCACCCGAATGTGCTTTCCATTCACCATGTAGCCATGGATGAAGATTTCCTCTGGTACACCATGGATGCCGCCGACAACCTTTCAACGGAAGATTCGTACATCCCCGACACCTTGGAGAACCGTATCCGTCAACACCGGCAACTGGACATCACCGTTATCATGCGTGAACTGATTGCCGGTCTTGCCGCGCTTCATGCCGTCGGTATGGTTCACCGCGACATCAAACCGGCCAATATTTTATTTATCCACGGTCGCGCCGTTCTCGGTGATGTCGGAATGGTCACTGCCGATACATCGAGCATGTCGCTGGCCGGAACGCTGGGATTTATTCCTCCGGAAATTCGTGACGGCACGAGTTCGCCCGGCACTGTCGGCAAGGCGGGCGACGTCTACGCTCTCGGCATGGTTCTGTATTGCATGATTACCGGCAATGCACCGGAGGAATTTCCGGCTCTCCCGACGAACCTGCCGCACACTCCGCAAATCCGGCGGCTGAACCATCTGGCCTGCCGTGCGTGTGAGCGCAGTGCATCAACGCGGCTGACCAGTCTTGATGCCTTCTCCCGAGAGCTGGACAGCATCATTGCACGGGAGCAAACGCCGATAACTCTGCGTGAACGGCTTGTTGCACATAAACGCACGACTGCAAAATTGTTATTGTGGATGGCGGCGGCAATCGTGCTTATTGTCAGTGGAGTAATATTTGGGCCGCGTTTCAGGGGCACAACATCAGCGCCGGCTGTTTCGGCAACTGTGGAACAGCCGTCCGTACCGTCAACACCGGTTCCTGCCGCAACCGTGACAACAACATTGCCGGAAGCTGAATATGAGGTCGTTTTTGTTCCTGATTTTGCACAAGTACCGGAAACGGAAGAAGAACCGTCACTCCTGCCGCCACCGAAACCAGTCATAGTGAAAAAAGGGGAGAAGCCAAGGCCGGAAAAGATAGAGCGGCATTACGAAACATGGCGGTTACCGGCAGTAACGAAAAATACGAATCCATTAACAGCCCGGATTCTGTCTCTGCGAAAATTGGCGTCTGAGTTGACCTGCACCCCGGAAGAGCGTAAGCGATTGGAGAAGCGTGAACAACTGGACGCTTTCGAGAAATTCGACTCAGTTGCATCGTTCTATTATATGGCCTTTGCTATGAATGATCTACTTCGCAAAAAGGAAGAGATGATTGGTGACAGTGGCATTCGATTTGAACCACAGCCAAGTCTTCGGAAAGTTGAGTCGGCGGCGTTGAAACGCCTGAAGGCTGATTTACTGGTGTTTGACGACTCCGATAAGCTGTTTCAGGATTATATCCTGATCGCCAAGCTGCCGCCGATGCCGAAACGCACGGAGGAGGAGTGGAAGAAATTCCTGTTGTCGCCGGAAGGATATGCATTGTATCCGCATTCATGGCTGCAGGTAAATATCTGCAATCGTGAAATTGAATGTCGTATCTGTGAAAATGCCAATGTCATGCAATGGGATTTCTTTCTGGAGCGCGAGCAGGAAACATACTGGCTTTCATTTGTCGCCAAACAGGAGCGCTTTTTTGGTGAACGCGCAGAAACATTTAAAAAACTTGTCGTAGCCCTGTAAGAATCGTCCTTCTTTCCGGGAGTTGATTACAAGGAATGGTCAACATGGCATACACCACAAAAAAATCGTTGTTGCGGAAGGTTCGCGAAGGTGACGAAATCGGCTGGCATGAGTTTTATGAAACTTACAAGCCGCTGATTCTGCGGCGCGGAATGGACTTCAGTCTGCGAACGCAGGAACTCGCCGAACTGGTGCAGAAGGTCATGCTGGAATTTTTTCAGAAGGATTTGTTCCACGGCAGGTACGATATCGATAGTGTTCCGGAAGAACTGACTTTTCGGTATGATGAAAAGAAGGGACGTTTTCGCGATTTTCTGCGCCGGGTCGTGACGAATCATGCACTGAAGATTCTGCGCTCCCGCCGCGATCAGGCTCCGCTGGACGGTCTGGCACACGCAATACCTGATCCATCCCGCAATTGCGACGAGCAATGGGAAAATGAGTGGCGCCAGCACCTGATGACACAGGCTTTGGCGGAACTGCGGGGCCAGGTCGCATCCGTTACTTATCAGGCATTTGAAATGTACGCAATGAAACGGAAGAGTGTGACCGATACTGCGGAGTTCCTGAATCTCTCCGTTTCCAGCGTGTATACCGCCCGGAGCCGCTGCGTGGCGAAATTGAAAGCGATCATCGGAGAGTTGGAGGCGCGGCAATGAAACACTATACCAGTGAGAAACTTGAGCTTTATCGTCACAGACAAATGGGCGTCCTCGGCCGCATCCAGTGTGCTTCCCATCTGAAAGAGTGTGCGGAATGCCGGGAGCGTCTTGCCGAGCTTCAGGCTGACGACCAACTTATAGCCGAACTCCGGGAAAGCGTCCGCATCTATAAGGAATTGTCCAATATGCCGCTGGGCCCGGATAAGCGTACTTTCACAGAATGAAGTCCGGCTGCTTTCTGCCGGATAATATTCCGGCTACTCGTTTTCTACCCCGCGATTGAGGATTTTTTCCACGCCGTCGATCAACGGAATCAGCGACTGATAGGGCTGCGGTATTTCAGAATTGAGGCGATAGACGGCCACGCCCATCGGTTTGTTGAAGTCCCTTACCGCAAGTTCAACGATACCGCGCCGCGCCTTCTGGCAAAGAAGAAGTCCGATGCTCCTGTTCTCATCCGGGTGACGCACCTTGTCGTCCAATGCGGAAAGATAGAAATTCAACTGGCCCAGATATGCCGGTTTGAACTCCCCGCGCTTGAGTTCCACCGCGACCAGAGAACGCAAGGCCCGGTGATAGAAAAGCAGGTCCACGAAAAACTCCCGGTCTTCGACGATGATGCGGTACTGATTGCCGACAAAGCAGAAGTCCGCACCGAGAGACTGAATAAAACGTTTGATTTCCCCGACCAATGCGGTTTCCAGTACCCGTTCGTCCACATCTGCGTCATCGCTTGCATCTTCGATGTTGATGTAGTCCAAAAGGTACTCGTCTTTGAATGCGCGGACAGCCCGGGCCGCCTGTTTTTCATCCGGCATCGTCAATGCAAAATTGTTCGGCAATGTTCCGAGCCGGTGATAGTCGTCCGCCTGAAGGTGGGCTTTCAACGTTTCCACACTCCAGAACCGGGAAGCGCACTGGAGGATATAATACCAGCGCTCTTCCGGTTCCTTGCAGGCGGCAAGGATGTACCGGTGGTGCGTAAAGCCGACAGCCAAAAATGCCTGAATCTCGTTAGCGGACAATTCATCGCCTGCCGGAAGAGGGAAGCCGGAAAACTTCAGAACCGGAAAATCATCACCTGTCGAGTGATGATCCGAGGAAAGCAATTCATCACTTGCCGAGTGATGAATTTCATTGCTGTCCGCCGCCCAGGATTCATAAAACAATCTCATATAGCGGATACTGGTCGCAGAGAATCCCCTCAGGCCGGGGAGTTCGGCCTGAAGCTGTCTGGAAATGGCTTCAATGGCGCCGCTCCCCCATTTCCCATGCCGGGTGTTGGCTGAAACATAACCGCCAATGCTGAAATAGAGCTTCAGTTGTTCCGCATTGGCCAGCCGTGCCGCAAGATAACGGCTTTTCAGGATAGCGGTCTTGATTGATTTGACTGCATCTATATAGAAGTTCTGTTTGTCGTTGGTCATAATGTTGCCTCGCCGGCTTGTAAAGTTAATGTTCCATTTCTTCCGGTCCGGTCTTCACACCCGGCTTTCAGGTTCATGGCTGCAGGCAGTTTCATCCATAGCGGGAAAATATCGGGAGATGCCCGGCTCCCCATACAGCAAGCCACCCGTGGGGAGCTTATTACATTTGCCTCAGTTGCCTTCAATATACCGGAATGAATATAATCCGATATCGAGGCTTTTCAAGAAACAATCGATTGCCTTCCTGTGAAGATCAATGAAAAAGGCGGATTTTCAGGAAGCTGCACCGAATGACTTTAAGAAAAGGCAAGTATTCCTTCGTCAATGCCGTACCTGAAAATCCGTTGCTGTCATCTACCTGCCCGGATATCATTTCTTACAGAGGACACCGGGAAACTACGGCAAATCATTCCGAATGCGTCAACAGTTGTTTCAGGGAAACATTCTCCTCGTGGCAGGACTTTTCCAGTTGTTGATAAAAGTTTACGACATTTGTATCGACTAGGGTGTCTTCCTTGTACACTTTCCGTTCCAGCCGCAAGCCTTCAAGGCTTCGGCAGCGCGACAACGCCGTATATAACTGACCGCTGGCGAAACATCCGTTTCCCAGAAAGAGACGTGCACGGTCGAAGCCCATGCCCTGACTTTTATGAATCGTCACCGCCCAGGCAAGGCGGAGAGGAATCTGGATGAAGAAACCTGTCTCAATCTGTTTGATCAGTCCACGCCCGCTATTGCGGTCCCATTCCTGTTCATAGCGGTATACCGACCACTTTGCCGGCTCAATCACGGAAACGCGGTTGTCGTCAAATTGTACGATGACATTCCCGAGTCCGTTTTGATTGCAGGTAATTCCGGCGATAACGCCGAGATCGCCGTTGATGTATTCATAGGTACCATCAGGATTGCGTTTATTGACCAGCGTCATTACCCGTGCTCCGGGTTGCAGCACCAGATTGACCGCTGTCGGATAGTCCTTTTCCGGAAACTTTCCGACAATCTGTGCTTTGAATATCTCCTCCCTGGAATCCAGCCGAGAAGAGCAACGGCGATTGACTTCTTCTGCTTCACGACGGGTAGTGCAAAGACAGATGGGCTGTGCCGTTCCTACTTCGTCCTGCGGATGTCCTGCACAGAGTTTGTTGAGTACAGCTATGCTGTTGAGCCGGATACGCGATCCGGGCAGTACGATGTTGCGCTGTGTAACATCGCCGTGCCGGATATTGTTTAAAATTTGCATAAAGAGTCGGTCGTTACCCTGCCGGTGTACCTGTTTCAGTACCAACGGATGAAACTCTGTTTCCTCCCAGAGGCGGGTTTGAAATGGATACTTCCCGCCTAAATAGTTTTGAAGGTACAACTCCTCCGTATCAGTGGAAATAACCGGCGGCAACTGAAAGAAGTCGCCGCATACAATGACCTGTTTCCCGGCAAATGGACGAAAGCGGTTAATGCCGGTTGCCGCTTCCCGCAAACGGTGATCAATTGCCGAGAACACATCAGAACGCACCATGGATATTTCGTCGATGACGATCGTCCGTACCGTGCTGAGTAACTGGCGCTGACGCGAGCTGCCGAGCTCTCCAAGTGTGTCCGGAGTCTGAAGACCCGGCTTCAGATGGCAGAAGCTGTGTATTGTCTGCCCTTTGATATTCGATGCGGCAAGCCCGGTAGGTGCAAGAAAAACCGTACGTTCCGTGTCGCACTTTTCCCGGAAAGCACGCAGGAGAGTCGATTTCCCTGTTCCCGCTTCACCGGTCAGGAAAACATTCTCGCCGGCCAGCATCAGTTCCAGAGCGAAATGTTGTTCCGGATTCAGAAAACCATATTCCATGTTCATCCTCGTATGGGGACGGTGGTGACACCCGACAGTTTCTTCTTCAGAAAACCTAAATGGTAAGTCACCATGCCAGTCCCCTTTTTTCTTGTTGTTTATTTAGGTTTCCTCTTACTGGATAACGGCAGTGTTCCCACCGTCCCCACCACCAATATTACAAGCGCAGTACCGGATGCCGAACCAGACTTGGAGATCCCGGGGGGATCGTATCCGTCCAATCCTGACTTCGGGGAAGCGTGCCTGTACTGCAGCATTGAACCGATTCTGCCCCACCGGGCGATAACCGTGTTCTTCCATCCAGAGTCTGTAATTCCTATAAATGGACTGTCTTTCGAGTACTCCTGCCGGATCTTCCTGAAGGGTTTCGCTTAAAAATTCCGCTTCATGGTCACAATTCAAACGGTGCTGCTTTTGCAGTTCTCTTGCTGCTTCCGGAATTGGGAAACGAGTATGTTGAGAAAGCTGGCGCATTCCAGTTATGGCCCAGTTGAAAATCCCCGGTAATTCTTGTTCCAACTGGTACTTCAAGCCCGGCTTTTCATCTCCTGTATTACGAAAGCGGCGGGTGAATTGCAGAACAACCAGCCGGTCCCACAAACCATCCGTGCGATCCAAGAAAGTCGGCAATTCATTGGCGAGAAATACACAGCGTGCTTTGGCCCGCGCATCTGTCGGCGCTTGGAATTTACGTTCGGCAGGGATGACTGCTCCATCCGTAACCATTTTAAAGACCTTTTCACTGTCTGCAAGGTTTTTCTGCTCTCCATTGACAGGCAGTTCCTCAACCAGATTGAGGGTATGTTCTGTCAGAAGCCAGGAAGAAAAACGGTTGCCGAGGTCCCCGAAGGGAAGGCAGCAGGTATTACTTTCTCCTACCAGCTTGCGAAGAATATGTGCTGCAACCGATTTGCCATCTCCGCCGCATCCGATCCAGAAGAAACCGATATTGAAACACTGCTTCCGAGAGAGGATATAGCCAAAGCACATTTGCAGGGCAGTCCTCATCTCCGGGGTGTCGAAGGTAGTTTCCAGATAGTTGTTCCATTCCGGACACTCTGCTTCCGGTAGAAAATCGTAGTCCACATCACGCCGACTGAAAAATCTGGGAGTATGCGGCAACAACTCTGCCGGAGTGTCAGGAAACAACCAAAGAGGCGAGAGTTTTGCAAGCCCGTTTCTGAAACTCATGAAGTCTTCCGCTGATTCGCCATCCGGTAGAAAACATGGCATGTTATACTTATGCCGCGGCAAACCGCATAACTCATCGGCACGAAGGTTGGCAATGACATCATTGATTACGTTGTTGCCAATACGCATTTGCTCTTCCATTTTCTGGCGTTGTAAAAAACCTGTCACCATCATTTCCAGATCCTGTACCGGGAGTTCCCGCCAAGCATAGTCGGAATAGTGCCACCACATATCCCGCCAACACCGCAAAGTATACTGTTCTGCAAGGCTGTTTTCAGCAGCGAACTGTCGTGCCAATTGAGTTATCGGCATGGGAGGACGTCCGCCGAGCATACCATTGACAGGCGATGTCAACGCTCGGCGATCCGGTTTTTTCTTCATATCTGCCGGTAATTGGCGTTCAAAGTCGTCCCAAGAACGGGGGCCGAATTCTTCCGCAACCAGATATTGCATGTCATCCCCCCGAAAAATGCCGGGGACACGAGTCAAACGGCTCGGGTTGCGATTGGCGCAATCATACGGAAACTTTTTCCGGGTCAGATAGCAATACAGCAACTCTACCCGTTTCCTATAAAGTTTCCGATCTTGTCCCGCATCAATTTTGACGATTACATGTAAACTTTTTCCACCGGACCAGACTACCGCTTTTACCGGCAAATTAAGTTTTCTGATGCGTGACCATTGTTCTTCCTTGGATAAATCATCCGCTTCCACAAGCGTATACCGCAAGTTCGTAACGTCGGAATCTTTGGGCGCCTTACCGGTGATCTGCTGCTGCAGCGGATTCAGAGATATCCATGCACCCTGTTCCGTTTGGCTGATGATTTCCAGCAAACTGTTGAATGTGGAGTCCCGTTGGCTGTCATCGAAACGTTTCTTCACCGCTTGAGCAGAACGTAAGGGGCGGTATTTGCCTTCCTGACAGATCGACTGTATTACGAGTTCAAAGTATTCCCCGGGCATAAACATTTTTTCCATAAAGGTTATGGCCTGGGTTGCCATTGCCTCTTTGCCTTGCGGTACTGGCAACATTTCTGCCGGGGACGCCGGCTGTGACTTCGGAAACTGTCCGGTCAGCATCTTCAACGTGCCGATTCCAACTCGTTCCTTTCCTTCTGCTGCAGCCCGATTCCAGGTCTTCTGAGCGACTTCCGCATCATATCTCTCCGGTGTGGTTGCGGACCATTCATCGAAGACGGAGAAGTTTACTCCGCATCCTTTCAGTGCAGCAGCTACCCGAAACCACTCGGTATATGGCAAGTCAGCCGATATCTGCTGCAGCAGCATTTCAGCGTCCTGCCTTTCCTGATGCGATTTGACGCTATTGTTATTACAGAGTGTTCTCTGGTCCCTGGTCAACTGCAACTTGGCGGGGACCCCTATTTTTTTATTATTCATAGATAACCTCTCATTTCTGATTATTTAACAATGTGTCCACGCTTTCCGGACTGATGCGGACTGCGTGTGATGATAGTTGAACCCGTTGCAACTTCCCCTGATTGAGATAACGGTTCACCGTATTCAAACTGATCCGAAGCAGTTTGGCTACCTCCTGACGAGTCAGCGGTTGCTGTTTTACGGCCTCCTTCGGCTCAGCCGGATTATGGTTTTTGAGTGCCTCAATCAGATTGTGCGGCGAAAGCTCAGGGATATACGGTTGCAGGATTGCGACTGCCGCAGACAAAACTGCCGGAGTTGGTGTTTTGACCTTCATTACTTTTTTCTCCTTTAGGTGATTGATGATACTTCGTGTCGTTTCATGAAACTGATCATAATTATATTCAGGTTCTGCAATTTTCTGCAAAAATAGAAAAGGTTGAATGCACTTTGCTGTGTATTCAACCTCAGAAAAAAATTGTACTTTTTTAAAAAAAACTGCAATTTTGATTTTTTGCAGGTTCTATATGGTATCTAGTGAATCATATTTTTATTCCACACTTGTCCTTCCTGTATACGGGTTTCTACCGGCCGGACCTTGAGTCTGACGCAAAGAACTTTTGAAAAAATACAGAATCGCTCTACCATAATAATATAACAAAAAAAAAGACCGCATGGCAAGTCGAAAAACGACTCTCGGGGATATCGTGGAGGAAAAAAGGGAGAAAATTTCCCCCAAAAAACACTTCCGTTGATCACGTTTCCGCGGGCCTTCTCCGCTGCAGGGGCATGATCACCCCCATGGGCGGTTTTTCCAGGTCCGGCTGAAAACACCCGGGACATCGCATGGCGGTCGCGCACGGCCGGGACGGCGTGAAGGTTCGTTGAAACGCGGAATCGGCGCCATAAAAAAACGGCGGAATGTTCCGCCGTTTTTTTGAATTGCCGCAACCGGAAAGAAACGTTATTTGACTCTTTCGTAGTAGTATTTTTCCGGCTGGGTTCTTTTCCGAAGTCATCCCCGCCTCCAGCACCTTCTGGCGCTGGGTGTCGGCGTGCCCGTCGGCCCAGAGGACGTTGATGGCGGCATTGTGGCGGTCGCCGACGCCGGGGGCATAAGGCAGTTCAACGTACGGGACGGGGACTCTTTCGAACGACGGGGCCGGTTGTGCCGGGGGCGGGGCGGCGCTCCATGCCGGTGTCGGGAACAGAATACAGAAAAAGTAGTGTGCGAAACATGGGATTTTCCTTTTTTTATTGATACTTTACACCCTTTTCTGTTTATTAAAAGTTTTCCCGCGGGACGAACCACTCGTTGAATTGCTCATTGGTAAGGCGGATGATTCGCGGGACGGCGGCGGCATGGCCGTCGATGAAAAGCACATTGGCTTCCTTGCCGTGGCTGTGGCGCTTGAAGGAGACGTCCGGCAGCGAATCCTGTCCCCAGGAAGTGACGCTGCTGAACCAGGTGGTGGAGTAATACCCGTCGGCGATTTGAATTTTGGCGGACGGCCGTTTGATGGCGCCGAGTTTGATGGTCGGCTTCTGGGGATCGCCGCTGCCGGTCCAGTAGCCGAACCAGTAGGAATAGGTGTATCCGCCGCAGTGCTGAAACATATAACTCGAGTATTCGGTGGACCATGGACCGTAATTGCTCTCATAACGCCAGAAGGCGCCGTGTTCCGTATGGGCGGCGGGGCAGAGCGGCACGGCAGTGACTCTTTTCCCGGTGTTCCGGTTGAGGCGCGTGAAAAATGCCGGAAAATATTTGCTCATCGTCTCAAAGAAAAACATGTTCCTTCCCCAGATCGCCGGCAGTGTCAAACCGTCATGGTCGGAAGAATAGAGCTGGCTGGCCACCCCCATTTGTTTGGCGACATTGAGGCAGGAGGCCTTGTAGGCGGTCATGCGCGCCCGGTTGAGCGACGGCAGCAGCATGGAGGCGAGAATCGCGATGATCGCGATCACCACCAGCAGCTCGATCAGGGTGAAGGTCTTCTTCATGGCATGCTCCTTTCTGCAAAAAATGGGGTATGATTATTGGTCGGAAACTTTGATCAGGGCGAAACAGTCGAGATTGGCGCTGCCGCTCAGCATCCGGATGCCCAGCCGGTGTTCCCCGGCGGAAAGCGTCAGGTCGCAGGGCAGTTCCACCCAGCGCCATTCTTCGGGGCTGTATCCGAAACCGCCGGTGCTGCCCCACTGGAGCGTGCCGATGTTCCCGGACGGCGCCTTGCCGTCGATGGTGATTTCCCGGAAGATCTGGGAATAGGAGGTGGCGGTGCGGATCAGCAACCGGTAACGTCCGGACTCCGGCACCCGGAAGGACCATTCCGCGAATTGGCCGGCAGTGCTCCAGTTGGCGGTGGTTTTGCCGCCGGAAGCGGAGGGACGGTCGGCGATTTCCACCGAGTTCCGGGTTTCCGGAGTGGGATTCTCGGCTTCCACCAGCACTGCGTTTTCCGGCAGACGGTAATCCGCCGGGTGCATGATGCCCCGGGCGCGACCGGCGTCCGAAGTCCGGAGGGCGACACTCCGCAGGTTTCCGGCGGTGGCAAGATAGAACAGATAGGTTCCCTGATTCAGAAAGAGGGTCGCGGAGTTCCCGGACAATGTGTTGGTATGGCGGGCGGAACCGTTGGAGAGGACGAAATGGACCGGCCGGTCATCGTCGCTGCCGACCTGCATGTTCAGTCTGGCGTCGGCGGGGATTTCCAGCGTTCCGGTGTACAACGTAGTGCTGCTGCCGTCCGACCGGGAAACTACGTGACGTTCAAGTTGCATCGGAACATCGTTGATGGTGAGGATTTGCACTTTCTCCGGAGCGGCGGTTCGAGGTTTTTGCAGAGCCGCGGCGCCCGGCGCGTCCAGCCGGAGCAGTTCCCGGTCCTGGAACCGGAGGGTGGTGCCGCCGGAAATCATGGCGTCGCGCACCGTGCCGTCCGGAGCGATCCGCAGCGCGGCGGTTTCGGCGTCGGTGGTGATGTTTTCCAGCGTGAACGATTTTCCGGGACGGCGATTGAAGAGGGCGATGATCCGGTCGTCGCCGTCCCGGGTTTCGACGCCGGCGGCTCCGGCGGTCTGAAGGGTGCGGTATTCCGGGGGCGCGGCCTGGTCGCCGGCGCGGGCGATGCGCATGGCGGCGAGAAATTCCGTTGCGGCGGCGGGCGCGGCGTTTTCCGTGAAGAGGCGCCATTCCGGCTGGGGATGCGGAATCACGTCCACGGAATAGCCCTGCACCGGATCGACGGAATAGGCTTTTTCGACCTGCATGGCGGTGTTTTCCGGCAGCAGCATGCGGCCGTCCAGCCGGGCGAGGGGGCGGACGATGGAGAAATTGGACCCTTCCGCGCGGGTGTCTTTCATTTCCTCGGTGTGGGAAAGGAGCTGCCAGCGGAACGTGGACGGTTCTTTTGCCGCAAGTTCATCGAAAATCACCACCACGGACGGTTTGACGAAGAGCAGCCGCCGGTTGAATTTCGACAGCTTCCCATTGTACACTTTCGGAGCGGAGGCGTCGCCCGCGGCGTAGCCGAAACCGGGAGAGTCGAAGGTCGCGGTCAACCTGCCGTCCGCGTCCTTCTTGTTCCAGGACTGGCCTTCGCCGTTGACCAGAATGGTGTTGTGGGCCTGCGTATGGACGCTGTAGGCTTTGAAATGCTTGCTGCCGTACCAGTCGTAATAGCCGCCGTCGATGGCGAGTTTATCGCCGTAGGCGTTGATGACGAAGGCATTCTGGTCGGCATGCTGGTGACCGGCGAAAAATTTTCCGCTGTGAAAACCCACCGCGACGTTTTCCCGTCCGTCCGCGAGAAAGGTGTTGAAGACCGCCAGTCCGATGTGCGGATAAACGACTGACTGCGGGATACCGGTCGGCGGCTGCGCCTGCAGTTCGCCGTCCCGGGGAAACCCGGCATACCAGAGGGCGACCGGGTCGCCGGTCTGGCGCGCCAGGCGGCGGGTGAATTCCCGGTTGACCGGTCCGCGGGCGGCGTGGTTCGGTTTGCCGTTGTCGGCGAAGGAGCCCCAGAAACCGTCGGGCGGCGCACAGTACAGCGGGAACCGGGCGGTTTTCGCCAGCCACGGCTGCGTGTAATAATTCATGCCCGCAACGCTTTTGACCAGATCCACATAGCGGATGGCCAGGCCGAGGCCGTAACTCCAGTAGGCCAGGCCTTCATTGTTTTCCCCGTCGAAACCGAGCGACGGCAGAAAGCGCGTGGCGTACAGGTCGGCGACGAAATCAAACCATTCGCGGCTCTCCGGATTTTCCGCCAGCGTGACCGCGGCGAAAGCCAGCGCCTGGGCCCGGTCCCAGGGGTGATTCTGCGATTCGTTGCCCCGGAACGGATTGGCATCCACCCAGAATTGCCGCCCGCGCGTTTCGATCGCCTTGCTGGCTTCGGCGCGCTCCTCCGGCGTCATGAGGTCGTAGGCGGCGTCGAAACAGTAGCCCATGCCCATCAGCAGATTGGCCGCCTGCAGGTCGGCGCGCTTCATCTGGCTGCCGCTCTCCGGATCCCAGGTGCGGCTGACCGCCAGCACCAGTTCGCGGGCTTTCTGTTTGAGGTCTTCCCGGCCGGTCAGCATGGCGGACTGACCGACGATGGAGAGTTTGTTGCCGGTGGAGGAAATGACGCCGCCGGCGATTTTGCCGTACCACTCCACCCAGGCGCGGATATTGGGATCGGCGCCCTCCCGGTAGGGTTCCGGATTGGGGGGGACGGTAAAATTCAGGAGTTTTTCCGCGGTTTTTTCCTGATTGGTGCCGTTGATTTCCGCATAATAGCGCGCCAGCGGCAGCAGCCGGGGATGGGGCGTGGCGGCAAGTTTGGCGAAGTCGAAAGCGGGGCGGGGCCAGTGGTGGCTGCGTTCCGGAATGAGCAGTTTGTCGCGGGCGACTTCCCGGCCTTCCGGCAACGCCGTGACCCGGTAATGCCACAGGCCGGGCTTCAGGAATTCCGGGGGGACGAAAAAGTTCCTTTCCAGTTCGACCTTCTGCGTCGCGGCGTCCGGCATGGCCGGATCGAGACTGTATTCCAGCCGGTAGCCGGTCGCTTTCGGGTCTCGCTTCCAGTTGAACATCGGCTGGGCGGAGTAGGAGACGCGCACGCCGTCGAGCGGATTGTATGCGGGATCGACGGCGAACTGGATGTTGCGGACTTGAATGGTGGCTTTGCCGGGCGCGTCGTCGTTGGCGATCCGGCTGTAGATGTCCAGCTGGATGAAGCGATCCTTGGCGCCGAACACCCCGCCCTGAATCGGGCGAAGCCGGGAGAAAGCGATTTCCGCCTTGTGCCACTCGGCGGAGACGGGAAGGGCGGTGAAGGCGGAACGCTTTTGGTCGTCATAAAGATTGACGCCGGTGTAGGCGATTTTCGCGTCTTCACCGGGGAGGTTGCGGTATTCAAACCGCAGCAGCAGGTCCGGCCGGAACGCGCAGTTGATCCGCAGCGGCAGCGTGCAGAACCGGGATGCGGTTTCGTTGGCGGCTTCCCATTCGGCATCCCCCTTTTGGATGTTTTTCATATTCTTTCTGGAAAGCACATTAATACCTCCCTGATTATATGGATTGTATCCGGGGTCGGGGGTGAAACGGATGTTGCGCACCTCCAGCGCGACTTTGCCGGGGGCGTCGGCGTTGGCGATCCGGCTGTAGATATCCAGTTCGATGAAACGGTCTTCGGTATCGAAAACCCCTTCCTGGATGGGGCGGAGCTGCGCAAAGGGAATTTCCGCCTTGCGCCACTCCGTGGAGACCGGAAGTTGCGTGAAGGAGGAACGTTTTTCCGCATCAAAGAGGTTGACGGCGGTGTAGGCGATTCTGGCGCCGGCGGTCGGGATGTTGCGGTATTCGAACTGCAGCGTTAATTCAGGCCGCCACGGACAGCCGATCCGGAATCCCAGAGTGCAGAAACGCGAGGGCGCGTCATTGACGGCTTCCCAGAGACCGTTTCCTTTGTCCACGGGTTCCGTCTCCTTTTTGGGCAGCAGCGTGAGGCCCGCGCTGTTGTACGGATCGTACCCGGGGTCGGTGGCGATGCGGAGGTTGCGCACTTCCAGCGCGACTTTGGCCGGTGCGTCGCCGTCGGCGATCCGGCTGTAGACGGCGAGCTGCAGAAAACGGTCCGAGTCGTCGAAGACGCCGTCCTTGCCGGGGCTGAGCCGGGAAAACGGAATAGCCGCTTCCGCCCATTCCGCGGAGACGGGCAGCCGGGTAAAAGTGGAACGTTTCTTCGTGTCGAAGAAATTGACTCCGGTATAGGAGACTTTTTCATTGGCGGAAAAGACGTTGCGGTATTCGAACCGCAGGATTAGCTCCGGTTTCCACGGACAGTTCAGTTGAAAATCCAGCGTGCAGAAACGCGAGGGGATCGTATTGGCGGCTTCATAAATCCCGTTTTTTTCGGAAACGGAAAAAAGGTCCGGCCTGGAGGTTTTTTTCAGTTCGACCGGTCCGATGTCCGCCGCGTGAAGCGCGGCACCGGCCATCATCATACAGCAGACGGTCATTCGTGTCAGCATGCTCTGTTCCTTTTCTTTATGCTGTTTGAGGAAAACGTAATGTACATGAGAAATAAATTTTCCGCGGCATGTCCGCCGCCGATTCCAGACGGCGGAACAGTTCCTCCAGCGCCGCCCGCCCGACCTCCTCCCAGTCCGGCAAAATGACGATGCCGGGCTCCCGGCCGGCAATCAGCAGGGGCTTGCCGTCCACTGAGACGATATTGGCATATTGGGAAAGCCGGATGCCCTCGCGCTGGACGCCGAAGGCCCAGCGCTGATACAGATCACCATTGCAGAGGTAATATGCCCGGTCGGACTGCGGCAGGAAAACCGGAATGTCCGCCAATCCCAGCACCGTGATCGCGGCGCTGCCGTAACGGCTCCACCGGCTTTTGAAAATCTCGGCCCGGTCCCGGTGCAGCGCGGAGTCCGGGGTCAGAACCTCGACCCGGGTCAGACCGCGCGCGCGAAAATACTCCACCGCCAGCTCCGCGGCCAGAAACGGATCCAGTGCCAGGGTGGAGATGGCTTCTTCGGGACGGCGGTTCATTTCCACGCCGACGACTGGGTACGGGTAATGCCGGATCAGGGGGGCCGTTTCGAAGTTGGTGCCGAGCAGGATCAGGCCGTCATAATGGTCCGGCGGCGATTCCGGCGGTTGCTGCGCCAGCCGGTAATCAAGCTCCAGACGGCAGTTGCGATTGTTGGTCGCCTGCTGGATGCCTTGCAGCACCAGGCTGCAATAGGTCTGCATCCGGGCGGGATTTCGTTCCAATCGGACGGCGATGCACCGGGTCCCGCTGCCGTACAGCAGCCGGGGGGGAGACTGTACGAACACGCCGGACCCGTGAACGGCGGTCAGCAGACCGTCCTCCTCCAGATCCCGGATGCAGCGCTGTACGCTGCCCTGGGAAACGCCGAAGCGGGCGGCCAGCTGGCGGAAGGAGGGCAGTCGGGAATGTTCCGGAAACTCGCCGGAGGCGATCTTGGTCCACAGATAGCCGTGCAAGTCGTCATAGCGCTTTATCTGCATTTTTCGCCTCATGAGGAATTCCTCCCGTGAAAAAAAAGATTACGGGTCAAGTGTACCAAGTGTACATATTAATTATAAAACATTTTTATTTCAAATGCAACAGGAATTGAAAAAAAACGCGATTTTTCTTTTTTTCACGGCAAACAGGTTGAATCGGCGGTGAATGAAGGAGAGAAGATCAACCGCCGGTTCCTGTTTTGCGCCGTTTTCCAAGGAGGCGACAAAAAGGGACCGGCGGTGGAATTTTCCGCAGGGAAACGCGGAGGGGGGGAGGGCTCAGGCTTTGACGAGTTGCCTTTTGACGAACCGGAGCGGGTGCTGGAGGGCGCGGATCAAGGCACCGACGAGGAGAGCGGCCAGAATCGTTCCTTCCCGAATGCCGCTGATGGTCTGGAACCAGCAGAGCGACAGCAGTACGGCGGCGATGGCGATGGACGAGTCAACCCCGACCTTGGCGATGCCGAAGGGAATCCGGTATTCCGTCGCGATCGTCCGGACGAATCCGTCTCCCGGGATATAGGAGATGTCGGCCAGCAGCTGGAAGGCGATGCCGGTGGCCAGCAGGGTGCACCCCAGGAATTCCTCCGCCAGCCGCAGCAGATAGTGTTCCGGAATGTAAAACGAGGAAAGCCACATGCCCAGGTCGATGAAAAAACCGAACGCCAGCAGCGTCGGCAACTGCGCCAGCTGCCGCCACTGAAAGCGGCTGCGCAATATGGCGAACTGCATCAGCAGAAACAGCATGTTCAAGACGACGGTGGTCATCCCCAGTGTGCAGGGAAGGATGAAGGGTACGACATACGGCAGGCTGGCGATGGGCGACGTGCCCAGTCCCGGGCGGGTGCTGAGTGCCACGCCGAAACCGGCCAGCACCAGGCCGATGAAGAATGCGATCAGGCGTTTGCGTTTGCTGAAGCGGTGTTTCATGCGGGTTCCTTCCGGCAGTTTTTCTGAATACTCCGCAGAATCCGCAGCAGCCGCTCCTGTTCATCAGGCGTTATTCCGACGCATACCGCTGTTTCCGTTTCCAGGAACAGTTCCCGGAGTCGCAGGCCGAGGCGGGTTCCGTTTTCCGAAAGGGAGACGATGGAATTTTTGCGGTTGTCGGCGGTTTTGTCCCGGCGGATCAGGCCGGAACGTTCCATTTTCTCCAGAATCGGGGAAAGGGTTGCCGGTTCGATCAGGCATCCCTCCGCGATTTTCCGCTGAAAGGAATGGGGATGGCTCATCAGATAGTCGATGATTTTCGGCTGTCCCGGCAGGAGCTCCGGAAATTCCCGGTTCAACCGGTACAGGAACGTCTTTTGAAATAGAGTATGTGCCGCCAGCAGATTGTAGTGCAGAGAATCTTCCATGGCAGACCCCATATTATTAGTGTCCTAACAATTTTCAAAACGACATAATCTGACGGTTACGACCGTTCAACTGATCCAATTTTTATCCGATTTCTCAAAAGCAGCCTTCTGTTGAAAACCTACTGTCCTAAAAAGCAAATTCCTGTTGAAAATATTCTGATTCGGCGGCGGGATGAATAGTTGATCCAGTCATTGTCGCAAGTCACGATAGACAAAAAGCTTCCACATCATAAACGTACCAGAGTAGAGAAGTGCCACTTCACCTTCGATAAAAACTTCAGATAACTCGCCAGCAGAATGACAATGAATGCTGTCCAAACTTGAATCTTGACCGCGTTCTCGCTGGTTCCGATAAACGTTTTCTTTTTTGAGGTTTTGCTTCAGAGCTTGGCAAAACAGACTTACTGATGTATTCTTTTCAATTACGGGGCTCCCTTGGGAACTACCGTACTGCTGTTACAGACAAGGGAACTCCACTTTTAACACTATATCTTTTTTGAATTTCCCCCACCTTTCCAGATATCTTTCCCACTCTTGTTCTGAGAGAGGGGAATCTTTGAAACTACCTAGTGCCTTACTAATATCCTGAATACGCCAATATTCTGTTCTTTTGTTAACTTTAAGTGGGGTAAGGTTAAGATTATTTTTTAATTTTTTTCGTAATTTATCTTCAAGCGACCGTCCTGAAAGGTTCCAATGTTGCCGTGCTTTTTTGAGAATTTTATCAGTAATTTTTGGTAATTGGGCATAAAGATCTTCAGCATCCTTTTCCTGAATCCAGAAATTTGATTGCATGTTTTTTAGTTCAGATTTAATATCATTGACTATTTCCTTTTTTTCCTGCTGTAAAATATCAATCGTATTTTGAAGTTCAGGGATTTTGTCTTTATATTTTTCCAGTTCCTTGATTGTCCTGTCGGTACTTAATGCTTTCGTCATTCCTATGATGGAAAAGATCGCAGCAAACTGTGACTCTATAGCGTTGATGTAATTATTTGAAAATACGCTGATATTACTTATGAAAATATTTTTGTTAACAAATTTTTCTGCTTTTATCATGTCCAGATAAATCGCATCGAACCAATATTCTGCACACAATAAAGCAAAGTCGCACTCTTGGCAGGTATGGATAAATGATCTGATATCGGAGGTATAATTACTTTCGGAAGCGACTTTTTGTAAATTTGTGTAATTTGCATCAGTTATCAGTTTTAAAATGTGATATGAATTACTATTGGGGCAGCAAAGAGCACTCAATAGTTGTTTGGCGTATTCTCCGGATTGTCCAGAAAAATCTTTCCCTTCTGCTAAATAATCAAACAGGTTACGGTAACAACTAGTACTTAATTTAAGCAAGATATGATTGAACATTGCCAATTCATCATTGGCTAACTCCTTCTGGCAAAATTTGCCGAGCTGTTTATACCCACCAGTAAGGAGTCCTTTGGATTGCATTTGTTCCCGAGCCATTTCATTTATGACTGTCATAACAACTCTCCCATTTTGATAAATCCGATTAGCTTGCGAATCTGCTCAAGCGGCAGCTTATCCACCAACCGGTGCAATATTTCCCGTTCTGACTGGAATTCGTCCTCGTTATTGCAGGCAGGCAATTGTAAGACTTCTGCATAGCGAACGGCGGCAGTATCACTGATCTTCGTATAATGTTCAGTCATTGCAGGATTCGCATGTCCTGCATTCTTCTGGATAATTGCGGCGGGCGTTCCGGCTTCGGCATTGTGGCTTATATAAGAATAACGAAGGGAATGAAACCCCATTTCAACCACTGCGCGCGTACCTGTCGTTTTCGTTTTTCCTGTCGCCTTGTCAATCATGGGTTTTCCCGTTTCGGGATCTAGAACCATTCGGCGACCGGTCCCGGGACGATGTATTTCTATGTTGCACTTTTTAAAATGCTTCAGAATCTTCTTGGTGATTTGCTGATCGCCGCCTGATAGATATTTTTCTGCAAAATCAGGCAAGAGATAATTCTGACGTTCATTTTCCGGTATCGCTGTCAGCATTTCGAATAGAGCCGGCGGAATGCCGATTTTAACGACAGCTTGTGAACGATCCTTGATGGTATGTTCTGTTTTTCGCGGAATGCGTTCGATGATTTTTCTCGATAAATCAATTTCGTGCCACAGTAGAGTGCAGCAATCTCCCAGACGCAGGCCGGTAAAATATCCTAAAGCGATCAGGATACGCATATCACCGGTGGCTGAATTGATCAGTGTTGTTATTTGCTCCAGAGCCAGAGGCTTTTTACTGTTGTAACGGTGCTCCTGACGATCAATATCCTGAAACGGATTTGTGCTGTTTATTTTCTGAGCCCCTGCCAACGTATTGAAAAAGCAATTAAAAAATTGCAGATACTTGTTGTATGTGCCGGAAGCGTTTTCACGTCTGACTGCATCCATGAATTTATCTGCAACTTCCGGCGTTATATCGCCGAGTAACGATATCTCTTTATGATTTGCCTTGAGCCACTCAGCGAAGCGCCGGTAATAACTTCGATAGTTGGCGGCCGTGGTATGAGGAGGAATGTCCGCCGATGAATAGCGTTTGCAACTGGCCGGACGTTTCGGGCAGCTCATGAAGAGTTCCCAACCTGCCATAATGGTTGCTTTACTGTTGACCAGCTCAATCTTAGCTTGATTCGCCGCTTCTTCTGCATCGGAGAGAGAATTTTTCAGAATACGCAGTTGTTCGGCTCTGTCGCTTTCATTCAAGGGACGCAAAATTCTTGCTGCTGCCTTTTTGGCTTCCGGTTCACGGGTAATGGGCTTACCATTGAGGTCAAGCAACCGAACGCGAAAATCCTTGCCATTTGCCGTATAACGAAAATAATAATACCCTTTTTTGCCGCTGGTATAGAGCTTGCCAGTTGTATGCCGAGCCATGATTCCGCGTGTTCCTCCGTGTTATTCAGAGATTCTTCCTGAAGCTAAAATAGCACGTAAGAAATGGAATTCAAGGATATTTCTCGGATAAAAAATCAATTTTTGAGCGTAAAAATACAGACTGTAAATCTGCTAGCACGTCTTTCGATGGTTCGAATCCATCTCCCACCACCATTTTTTGATTTTTTCCGTCCGCAGAGGGCGTTTTTTTTTATGCCTATCTTTTTAGTATTCATTTAGATAAGCAAGTCTTGGAACGGTTTTTCTGTGTGCGTTAAACCAAGCCATTTTCAGCGAAAAAACCAAGAATTCTGTACCAGCCCTGTACCAACTCTGTACCAAAGCTGCCTACCACCATCTTGCCAACGCTTTAAAATACCTGCCACTCATCGATTCTTCTACTAAGTGAAAAACTTTTTTTCAACTTTTTCAAGCTAATAACACATCTCCATTCTTTCGATTAAGGGGTAAACATCCTTGTACTTGCTGAAATGGAAAGAAAAGGATTGGCTCATTATCAGACAGAGTGAGATAGCTTGTAATACCATGAAGAAATCTCAGAAAAGTTGCCCTTGCCGTAAAAGTCTTGGTCCGTTCAATTTTATCCGATTCTGTTCGTATTGAAGTGGGTTGTTCTGCTGTTAAAACAGGTATTACGAGGCCGGGATTACACTGTTTCAGATTTCGGCCTTTTCCACCCGGCGGGGCGTATCAACTATTCGATTCTGTGGCGAGGCTTCTCTAAAAACCTTTTGGTATTTATCAATTATGTATGCAATCTCTGCACATTGCATACTCCATATATACTACTTTATTCCAATATACCTCACCACCTCACCACAGAATATTTATAATTGATTAAATATAAGGATATTAACTATGTGGCGTGGTTGTGGGGGAGGTATGGTGTGCTTCGATAGGGAAAGGGAAAGTTTACCTATTTTCTGCATATTTCAGATGTTTGAACTGTGTAATCATTGTAAAAATGTGCAGTTGGGCAAGTGTGCAATTCGAGAAAAGTGTGCAATCTTCACTAAAAAAGCTCCGGCCTTTTGGTTGACCGGAGCTGAACTGTTTATCTGTTTTTTGGAGTAATGGTATATTGGGTACGATGTACTCCTCCTATGACCTTTTCCTGAATCTCGTAGTCCTTTTGCAGATATACCAGACTTCTTATAAACAGGCTGGAGAATTTTTGATTGGAATAATAGGCGAAATCAGAATTAAATTCTGCCAACCGCTTCCTTATGTCATCTGTATAACCTTCTAAACTGCCAGAATGATAAGGGTGGGAAAAGTAGCTGGCCAGGGCTGCGGCAAGCGCATTGTTTTCCAGAACAATATCCATTCTGTTTTGCTGATTCTTCAGAAGAGCAGATTTCATGAATTCTTCTTCCTTTAATGCGCGCCCTAATTTTACGGCGAGTTCCCCCCAATCATTGTGACGCAGGCCTAAATTTTCCATTACACGACCCTTATCGGCAAGAATCTGTTGCAACAGGCGGCAGATCATGGAAAGTGAGGCATTGCGATGGATCAGGATTTCTTTTTTCAGTGCAGAATCCAAATCCCGTTCCTCTCTCGTTTCACGTGTGTTCATGCGCACCACCAGCAAACGGGCATTACAGCCGGAATCACTGGCAAAATATGGTTTCACGCTGTTGATCACCAGTGCCGCATCTCCCCGGAACTCTATTTGTTCCTTGTCGGAGTAAAGTTTCCGCTTCCTGATGACTTCACCGGTGGAATACTTTGCTAAGGTATCGGGCAACCATTTATAGACAGTATCCACATTATCCATCAATGCAATCCCTCCTTTGTCCACACCGATGCCAAAGTTATCCAGTCCTTTGTTCTCATCTTGTAACGGTTGAATATCCCAAGCCGGAATACCCCATAACCAAGCTGCTCCTTTGGAAATCTTTGTTTTACCGGAACCCGGTTCACCTACGATACAGAGAATCGGTTTATTTTCCGGAGCAAACGGCAGGAGAGTTGTCCACGCAAAAGCAATGCTTTTTTCTTCTGTGGTGCGAATAGTCGCCTCTTTCCACAGTTGATTCTTCCAGAAATTATAGTTCTCTTCCGTATATGTCCAGTCTTCCAGAACCGCTTCCGGCAGGAAAATCACCTGATCAGTTCCATTTGGAACGACCTTGATCCCATCAGCGGTGATACGTACCATTTCATGATCATTGCAGGAAATGTAGATCGCATCCTGCGTGGAATGCCAATATTTCCTCGGCGTAACTACTGGTATATCTTCTGATGCCAGTAGATCGTTTTCCAGATAGTTGAAAAGCCGAATGAATTTCTGATCATTGGTCGACAATCCCAGTTCTCTGGATAACTGTGCCTGAAAGATTGAGTTGCAGATCGAGCGCACAATGTAAGTCGTGTGATCCAGATAGAGTAACTCGATGGAATCGCGCATCCTTTCCACTTTCAGGAATGAACCGTTCGATTTCAGATGGGCTGATGTCGCGGTATGGAGCATTCTGATTTTCTCAATCTCGGTTACTTTGCTGGCACATATCGCAGGAACCAAATCGTACAAAGTGTTTCCAGCAGCAGGAACCGCAACAGCTTCCGGAGCAATTTCGCCAAGCAATTTCAGCAGTTCTTCCGGGGTCATGGGAACAACGTTCGGATTCAGGTAAAGTAATTCCTGCCGAACTTCTCCGCGCAGCGCCATCGGCATTCTGCTTAACCGGGAGGGATTCTTATTTGCCGGATCGGCTCCCATTTTACAGAAGACCGGATACACTCTCCCTTCGATTTCCCGCTTCCATGTTGCTGCATCAGGAACATTTACCCGAAACAGGGCATGGATTGACTTGGAACCGCTGTACGTCAAGGAAACAATAGGCATTCCCTTGTTCAGCATATCCATCCAGAAACCTGCCTGTTTTTCTAATTCCTGCCGGAGAAATAGCGAATCAGCCAGAGCTTTTTCTTTATCTTCAACATCGAACTCAACCAGCATATGACGATAGAATGCGACATTCTTATCGCTGCGGGTGGTATCAGGAGTGAACGGATTGATCGTAATGTATTCTCCAAGAGAATCCAAACGATTCAGATAACTGCGTACCTGACAGGGATGATTGTTTTTTACCCCGCCGATACAGATAAATTCGTCTTCTCGAAAAAGTGTTTTCAGAAACGCGTCCGCATCCTTGGCCGAACCAGTCAACGAATGAGGGCTGCGGGCTTTTAATGTTTCAAAAGTTACCGCTTTGTTTGTGTCCGGCATCACAACTGGTACAGGAACTCCGGTTGTGATCGTCTGAGGCGCAGGATGAATCTGTTGCAGAGGAAAGCCTTTTTCCCGTGATTCTTTAGTCCGTTCGATGGCGCGGTCAATTTCCGCCTCCGTAATCGGATCCCCCGGGCGGTTGATCTGCGGGAGTTTCAGCAGGTCAGCTTTGATGGTACCATAATCTATATTCAAGTTCAGGGCGGCATGAATATGATTCATCAGATATTGATTGCGGTTGTGTTCCGGGAAGTCCACCAGTAACTTCTGGTAGAGAGACTGTTGTTGTGCTATATTATTATTAGCAGCATACTTTGCTCTTAATATATCCAGCCGGGACAAGCCACTCCCGGCTGTTTCCTTGTGTAAACTCAAGGGAAGCGTTGCCAAATCCAGCATACTCAGCCCTCCTTCCCATACTTGCCGATAAATTCATTCACTTCCGAAATACGGAATCTCTTTTGACCTCCGACCTGATACGTGGGCAGACCGCTTTTTCGCAGTTTCATCAATGTTGAAATGCTGATGCCGAGATATTCGCATACCTCCTGCCGGGTGACATACGGTTCTCCGTACAGTTCTCTCTTTGCCCAGTCGGGGCAAACCATATTTGATTTTCGTTGGGGCATAATACCTCCTAAAATAAAATATTAGCCGGTATCCCCGCACACGATTCCTCGGAATCATGCTGTCAACGGTTCGTGTATCCGGTTTTAAACTGGATAAAGCTGTTGTTGCAAAGAACGTGAACGCCAGTACCTGTATACGGCTTCACGCAAGAGCGATGTCTTGTTTTTGATGAGAAGAACACTTCTGTTTCTTCGATAAAACTTAATATAAGCAGTGATGCGTAAAATGTCAAGAGGATGCAAAAACGGGACGTTCCGGCACTAAAGGATAACCATTGCAGTTAATGAGAAATGAGCGTGATTTGCATTTCATCAAGAGTATGCTGTCAGGAATAATGACGTTTCAAGCAGTCGGCAGATGGAGTAGAAATTTTCCAACGCGTTGGAATTTTCATCATTTTGTTATTTGATCTGAATAGGGGCTGATATTTCCTGTCGTTCCCGGACAAAAAGACATCCCGCTTCTCCGGGGTGGAGAAAACGGGATGCTTCGGATAACTTCCTGTTATCAATGCGGGCTTGGTCGGACCGTCTGGTGTTCTTGGAGGCATGATTGCGTTTTAGGCTGCCGGATTGTCTGCCGGAGCTGTTCTCCTGATGTCGGGCAACAACGGTTTGATTCTGTTATCCGCCTTGGCGGCATCGGCGATCTGCTTGGCAGTGTCCTTGTCTGCTGCATTTTCCACTTCTTTTATTTTCTGATCAATCAACTCGCAAATTTCCGGATCGTTGCACTTGTTCCGTGCATCTTTGAGCGGAACAATCAATTTTGAAGTGGATCGGCGCAGGGTTTCTCTGGCTTCTTCATCAGCTTCACGCAATGCCTGCACTTCAGAAATGAGATCGTGAATGCACTCCTTGAGAAACGCCGGTTTCAAAGCATCGTCAATGGTGTTCATATCAACCAAAGTGTTGACAACAGCGGAAGCCCAACAGGAGAGTTCGATCATACGCTGACTTTCATCCTCTGGAATTTCTTCCAGCAGAATGAGAGTACATTTTGAACCGAAGCGATCACTCCCTGCCAACACGCAGGAGGCGGGATCAGATGCAGTAAAATCGAATTTTTTCTCCGTCTTCACCGTTTCAATGATTTCAGATTGCTTGCCGATCCCCAGCAAAACGGGAGTTTTGCACGAACGTACCAGAATTGTTTTAACAGTTTTCATCACACCTGTCCTAACAATTTTCAAAATGGCGTAATTTTCTGATTACGCCCCCTCATTTTCATCTATTTCACACCAATTCTCAAAAGTAGCCCCCCTTTGTTGTAAATCAGCTGTCCTAAAAAGCG
>NZ_VUNS01000041.1 GCF_009695545.1 Victivallis lenta
GAGCGGTTCGCCGTTTTCGTCCACGCGCCCGGTTTTCTTCATCCACTCGTGAAACGCCGCGACCTGTTCGACCCGGTCCTGCGAAAGTCCCGCCGTCCAGGAGATCGACGGCCGCGCCTCCCTCTCCGCCAGCGTCAGCGCGGTGTACGCCGACGCGAGCCCGAGCAGGAGCGCGATTATGGCGAACCGCTTCCTCATTTGACCGGGGCGGCTTCGATCAGGTCCGCCAGGCGGGAACGCCAGGCGTAGACTTTCTGCGGGTCGCGGGTGTATTCGGTCAGGCTGCCGACGAGCGCGGCGGGGACCGCGAGTGCGGCTTCGGCTTCACGCTGCCATTGCGGATTCCGCCCGGCCTGCTTCGCGGCGGCGAGCCGCTGTTCGAGAAGCTTCACATAGGCGTAATCCTCGAGCCCGTCGCGGAAATTTTCGAGCCGGATCGAACCGAGCGGCGTGCCGTCCGGTCCCGGATAGGTCCAGTTGCCGTCGCCGTTGTAGCCGGGGAAGCTCTGGGCGATCCAGTCGGTATACGGTCCGGCCGTGACCGGGGCGGTGTTGTTCCACAGGCTCGTCTGATAGTAGAGGAAGCCGTCCGGACGGTATTTCGCGCTCATCGCTCCCGTCAGCAGCCGGGTTTCGATGCCGGAGGATTCGATGAAGTTATTCGCATACGGACGCCTCGGCGCAAGGCAGATGTACCACCAGACCTGCTTGCCCGCCTTGCGGGCGGCGGCGGCCTGTTTTTCGTTGAATTGCGGCGTCAGCGGGCAGAACCAGTCGATCGACCCGAGCCGTCCGTCCGTGCCGAAGCTGTCATCGTAGGCGGTCGTGAAGAGCGGAACGTCCGGAAACTCTTTCTTCAGAATCGCGGCGGCGCGTTCGGCGGCCGGAAACTTGTCCGCCGTGGATTCGTCGCAGCCGTAGATGTAGGCGTGTTTGAGAATGCCGAGCCGCTTTGCCTTCTCATAGCGCGGCCGGATGCGGTCGATCGTGCTCTGCATTCCGTAATTGTCCGCCGGATTTTCCGAGGCCGGATGGTAGTAGCCGAGGCTGAACATGCCGAGTTTCCCCTCCCGGTCGAGTTCGGCCAGCAGTTCGAATTCCGGCGCCCAGTCGCCGTACTCGTAGAGGCTGTCGATCATGAGGCCGTAGCCGGCCAGCATGTCGCGCCACGCCTTCTTGTGCTTCTTCCAGGCGTGGACCGGGGCCGCCGGACTCTTTCGCGCTTCGGGATCGAATTCCGGGTTGCACTTCGGCATCAGGCCGTCGTTCGGCCAGAAGGTCACAGCCAGTGGCAGCATCGGGCGATTCGGCAGCGCGAAGTCGCGCACCCGGACCGAGACCGGAACCGAGAAGGCGGTCTTGCCGCCGATTGTGATTTCGGCTTTGCCGCTATAGACTCCGGCGGGCTGTCCGGCCGGGATGTCGGCTTTGATCCAGAACGGCTGCGCTTCGTCCGCTCCGACATCAACTGTATTGAGGAAGGCGAGCAGCGGGTCCGGCCAGAAACCGACGTATTCGGAGCCGGAGCGCGGCACGAAGGTCGTTTCGACGAAACCGACCGGAACGGCGGAGAGCGCGGAGCCGGGCAGCGTTCCGGCCGGGCCGGTGAAGGCGGTCAGCCTGACGCCGACCTTTTTCCGTTCTTTCCCGAGCGGCATGACGATAAGCTGGGCTGCCTCCTTCTCGTTCCGGGCGGCCTCGATCGCAATGGTTTCCGGCAGCGGGCGGAACACCGGCACGCGCGGCAGGACCTTTTCCATCGGCGTCGCACAGCCGAGCAGCACATCCTCGTAACCCGGCGCGGCGGAGACGGTTTCCCGGAGCGCCTCGAAGCCGGACATGGCCGAAACGAGGCTCCGGATGGAGCTCCAGTCGGGTGGCGTGCCGTTCTTCACGGAAAGCAGCAGGTCATTGGCTTCTCCGCTGCGGAAGCGGGCAAGCTGAGCATCGACGCGTTCCCGCACGCGACGGGCCGCGTCGGGGGAGAGGCTGCGGAAGTCGAACGCGGCCGCTTCGGCCTCCAGCTGCTTCAGCCGCGGGGCGAGAACGGCCGCCTGCCGCCTGAGGATCTTTTGCCGGTAGCTCCCCGGCAGTTCCGGAACGGGGTCGCCGGGCTCCAGCAGCGTGAAGCCGCCGATGAAGAAGCGCATTGCGTTCTCCGGATTTTCCGTGTAGCAATGGATGACCGAGATGTCTGCCGGATCGACCCCTTTTCCCGCAAAAGCCTGTTTCAGCGGCAGTACGAGCTGTTTCGAGCTGTACGGAGAGAGCATATGGGCAAAATGGGCTCCCTGCCGGAGCGGTTTTTTCGAGTCGCTGATGAAGATGTTGAATACCATTTCGGCAGCGCTGTCATTGTAGACCGGAACGGCGAGGCGGTCGTATCTGCTCCACTCTTTTACCGGAAGGGAGCGGGTCTCGAAGGCGGGCCAGACGGATGGTCCGCCTTTCCACTCCGGTCCGCAGAAAAGCAGCCCCTGTTTCCCTTCGGCCGGGTACTCGGCCGAGCGTTTCACGACATCTCTTTTCGCTGTGCTTTTCCAGCCGCCGTCGGAGACGCTGAAGTCGAACAGGGATTCGGCGGCGAAGGCGGCGGACACGGCGGCTCCGAAGAGGAGCGCCGCAATAGTTTGCTTGAACGGATTCATGAATACTGTTCTCCCTTATTTCCGGTCGAAGACGAATTTTTTGTCCCACACTCCGATCTGGACGCCGGTTTCACCCTGTGCTTCATACTCCTTTTTGCAGGTCTCCTGAAAGGCGCCCGGTTCCATGATCGCTGCGGCATGGCCGTCGAGGAACAGGAAATTTCCGTGGCTGCCGTGCTGCCCGAGCGAGTAAAAGCTGCTTCCGTCAACATTACCCGCTGAAAAATCCTTTGTCAAAAACGCCATTGCATGCATCGTCCCGAATTTTCCCCACCCGGATGACGGATTCTGTTCCTTATACTGACTGTAGGTGTCGCCGAGGTAGATGAAGCTGGAGGGCTGCCGGACGCGCTGCGTCGGATAAAACACATTTCCGGGGCCGTATTCGACAACCCGGCATTTGGCCGGGACCTGCTGCTGGCGGCTTCCGTAGGTGTAGTAGGCATTTTTTGTCACATCCGGGTCCATCTTGGTGGTCAAGTTGGCCGGGCAGATCGCGTAGTCCGCAGCCCCCGGCATATAGCCGAGCTTCCGGATCGGCGTGCTCCAGCACGCGGTCCACTCCAGATCGACGACCAGCATGCCGCTCCAGTCGGCGGTATAGCCCGCCAGCGCCAGTCCGCACTGTTTGAGATTGCTGGTGCAGGAAGCGCTCTTGGCCCGGCCGCGCGCCTGATTCAGTGCCGGCAGCAGCATCGAGGCGAGGATTGCGATGATCACAATCACCACCAGAAGCTCGATCAGGGTGAAAAGTCTGTTTCGTTTCATTTCCGGTTTCCTTTCTGTTGCTGGTGTGTTCCGGGGCGAATCTGATAGGTGCGCGAATCGTAGATGAACCGGTGCGGTTCGACTTCGCGTGACGGTGGTGCCGTGCTTGCCCGGAAACGGCAGGTCGGCGGAATCATGACCTTGCAGTTCCTCCTGCCGGACGCGAGCAGCTTGAATGCCTGCCGGGCCACGGCTTCGACCGGGTGTTCGACCGAGGTCAGCGTCTCGCTGATCGAATCGATTCCGGCGATGCTGATCTCCCTGCCGACCTCGCGGCCGGCGGCGGTGAACGCTTCGGCCAGCTTCACCGCATAGTAGTCGTGGGTGACGAGAACGGCGGTGCAGGTGTTGTAGATCTCGTCGAGCAGCCGCGGAGTGAAGATGAAATTGTCGTGCAGTTCGAAGCGGACCAGCTGCCGGTTGACCTGGATTCCATTGTATTCGAGGCTCCGGGTGAAGGCGCCGAGCGCCCTCGGACACATCGCTTCGTCTTCGTCGAGGAACATGATCTGGCGGTGGCCGAGCCCGAGCAGGTGGTTCATCATCTGGCTGACGCCGAGCGCGATGTCGGAGCTCACACAGTTCAACGGCCCGCCGTTCAGCCAGAAGTCGTTGATGATGACCGTGTTGATTTCCTCCTGCTGAACCAGCTCCCAGATTTCGTGTTCGGTGCAGTTCCAGAACGGCGGCCGGATCAGGTAGCGGCAGTTTTCGTTTTTCAAACTGCGGATGAACTCAGACGCCTTCAGCGCGTCGCCGACCAGGAGCCGCGCTCCGATCGCTTTCGCTTCGCGCGAGACGGCGGAGAGCACCGACAGATGGTACGGATTGTAAGTCGCGTGGACCATGTAGCCGACCACGTCGATCGGCTGCCACGATTCCTGCCGGGCCACGAAGGTGCCGACGCCGTTCTGCCGCACCAGGTGTCCGCTGCCGACCAGGTTCGAAAGGACGAGCTGGGCGGTCCCCTCCGAAATGCCGTAGCGTTCAGCCAGCGTGCGCCCGTTTGCCAGCCGGTCTCCGGGCCGGAGTTCCCCGGATTCGATCCGGCGGATCAGGTCACGGTACATCGGGTCGCCGCATTTCCGTTTTCCGGCTTGTGTTGTGTTGATCATCGGGCCGCCATGCTTTTAAAAAAAATTGAATGTCTCTAGATAATATTATACTTGAATCCGGTTTTTGAACCAAAAGCTTTTAAACGTATTTTTCATCTTTTATTTTTTGTGCCGCGAGGCGGAATCCTGCGGCGCGGCGGCGATGGAAAAAAATCGGATTTTACTGGATTTTTCAATTGAAAAAAAGCTCCATAGGCGTTAGAGTACTAAACAAATAGCCGGGGAGATTCACCACTATGAAAAAATCATTCGTTTTTGCTTGTTTCGGCGCTTTCTGCGCGGTCGGCGCATGGTCCGTTTCCGCCGCCGAGGGCGTGGTCACCGCCGATGTGCTGAACATTCGCACGCAGCCCGATCTCAAATCTGCGGTTGCGGTCAAACTCGACAAAGGGTTCAAGGTCGAAGTGCTCGGGGAATCCGGGGATTTCGTCGAAATCGCGATTCCGGTGACCGCACCGGTCTATATTTCCGCGGTTTATCTGAACGAGGGAAAGACCACTGCGCCGCTTAAGATGTACACGGCCGGCAGTACGGCCGCCGCCAGCTACGGTGTGCTTCCGAAGGGAAGTGAAGTCAAGATGCTCGAAATCGACCGCTACGGCTGGGCGAAGATCGAGCCGCCCGCCGGAATCAAGCTCTATGCCGCCAAGCGGTATGTGGCCGTGACGCCCGACGCCGCGAAGCCGGAGGCGAAAGCCGAAGAGAAGAAGGACGTGAAGCCGGAAACGAAGCCGGGGGCGAAAGCCGAAGAGAAGAAGGACGTGAAGCCGGAAACGAAGCCGGAGGCGAAAGTCGAAGAGAAGAAGGACGTGAAGCCGGAAACGAAGCCGGAGGCGAAGGCCGAAGAGAAGAAGGACGTGAAGCCGGAGGCGAAGGCCGAAGCGGCTGCCGTGATGACCGCCGCGACCGAAAAGGCGCTGGCGGATATCGGCGTCGATTTGCAGAAAGGAACGGCCGTAACTGTGACCGGAACGCTGCTGAAGCTTGAGAACACGACCGTTCCGATTCTGCAGTTCGTGCTGATGCGGAACGGCACACACGAATATTACCTCTGCAGCGACCGGTTCCAGCTGGCCTCTTACGGCGCCGCTCCGGTGACGATCAGGGGGCGTTCGTTCCGGGTCCCGAGCTGGCGCGTGCCGGTGCTCTACATCGAGTCGGTCACGCCGGTCAAGGCCGGAAAATAACTCCGGTTCCGCGGTGACGGGCAAAAGCGGCGGAAGCTGTTTTTGCCCGTTTTTCGGGAAGAATCCCGGAAATTTTCGGCCCTGTTCCGTTTTTTTACTTGACTAAACCCGGAATGGATGTATTTTATAATTTCTGTATTTGAACAACTTATTGGCAGCAACATCAATTTCAGAATAGAAGGAATGAGAAGATGAAAAGAACATTTCAGCCCTCGAACCGTCGCCGCAAGCGCAGAATCGGATTCTTCGCCCGCATGGCGACCAAGGCCGGTCGTCTGGTAATCAAGCGTCGCCGTCAGAAGGGCCGCGCGCGCCTGACCGCGTAATCCATTTATGAATTTCCGGGTTCGGCGGAGCGCACCGCCGGGCCTGCGTCTGAATCGGCATAGTGAAAAGAACACTCGTCAAAGCGGATAAGATCCGATTCAAATCCGAATTCGATCAGATCCGGCGGAACGGGACCAAGCTGGTCGGTTCGAGAATGCTGGCCGTATACGCTCCGGCGCCCGATGGGAAACTTCGGTGCGGAGTCGTATGCGGAAAGAAATACAGTCTCCTGGCAGTCAAGCGCAACCGGGCAAGACGTCTCTGTTGGGAGAGCTTCCGGCTGCTGAAGGATCGGCTGGAGGTCTGTCACCTGCTCCTGATTCCGCGCCGGCGGATGGAGGAGGCGAAACGGCCGGAGGTCACCCGCGAGCTGGCGGGGCTGCTGGCGAAGGCCGGGCTGCTGCCGGCGGTGGTTGCGGATTCTCCGCCCGAGTGTTGATTGGATTGATCAGGATTTATCAGTGGACGATTTCACCGCTCCTGCCGAATTGCTGCCGGTTTGAGCCCACCTGTTCCCGTTATGCCGTCGAAGCGCTGCGGGTACACGGCTTCTGGCGCGGGAGTTGTCTCACTGTCTGGCGGCTGCTGCGCTGCCAGCCGTTCTGCAGGGGCGGCTGGGACCCGGTTCCGCCCCGTTCGAAGCCCCCCGTTCCCCGCTGATGACGGCAGGTAGCGGCCGTGCGGCCCGGAAAGTTATGTTTTTCCCTACTGTACAGGTTGTAAACAGTGAAATTCGATAAAGAAACGTTTGTTTTCATCGCCATATGCATTGTGATCCTGATTGTCGGCAAGCCGATTGCCCGTCACTTCGGGCTGGTTCCCCAGGTTGCCGAACGGGATGTCTCCATCGCGGTCTGGGCCGCCGAGAACAAGCCGGCCGAACCGTACCGGGTTCTGAAGAACGATCAGATGGCGCTGACGTTCGAGCCGGAAAAGGGAAAGATCGACCGGATCACTTTCCCGAACTATCTGAATTCCACCCGCGAATACCCGATTGATCTGTATCAGGGGCTGACCGGGGTCGGCGCCTTCTCGGTGTTCGACGCGGCGGACAGCTGGGAGCTCGTGAAAATCGAAGCCGACCGGATCGATGACGAGCAGAAAACCTACACGCTCTCCCGCCGGCTGCGCACGGGTTCCGGCAGCGAATTCGTGCTGACGCAGGAGTGGAAACTCGGAGAGAACTACCAGACCGACTGCAAGGTGACCTTCCGCAATGCGGATGCCGGCAGCCCGATCGTTTTCCGGAATCTCATCGTGAACGGCGGCGACCTCGCGCCGTGGGCGATGTACTCCGGAGACATGGTGCGGATTCCGTCGCACCGTATGGATGTGCTGACCACGGCCGGGAAATACCTGGATCTGAAGGCGGGGGTCAAGAAGGAGGACGAAGCCGGTTTCTTCGTCGTTCCGCCGCCGCAGGTCGAGTGGGCCGGTGCCGGCAACAAGTATTTCGCGACGCTCCTGACGGCCGACAAGCCGTTCACGCTTTACCAGAACCGCTTCCTGTACCACGGGCTCAAGGAGAAGAACGTGGTCATCGAGGTCGGGGCGCAGTACCCGAACTTCATGCTCGGCCCGGGCGCGGAGCAGTCGTTCGACTTCCGCGCCTATTACGGACCCAAGGTCATTTCGTTCCTGAAGGATTTCGAGCCGGGAGCCGCCCGGGTCATGCATCTGGCCTGGGGGCCGCTGGATTATCTGGCACGGCTGCTGCTCTGGGTGCTGGTGGCGCTGCACGGATTGATCGGCTCCTACGGGGTCGCCATCATCCTGCTGACGCTGATGGTCCGCGCGCTTTTCTACCCGGTGACGGCGAAGGCGAATGCGTCGATGCGGAAAATGCAGCAGCTCCAGCCGAAGATCAAGGCGCTGCGCGAGCAGTACAAGGACAATCCGCAGCTGCAGTATACGAAAATGCAGGAGCTGCAGCGCGCCGAGGGCGTCAATCCGCTCGGCGGCTGTCTGCCGATCCTGCTCCAGATTCCGGTGTTCTTCGCGCTGTACGCGACGCTGGACGGCGCGGTTGAGCTGCGCCAGGTTTCGTTTCTCTGGGCGAAGGATCTGGCGGCGGCCGATACCGTGCTGACGATCCCGCTCTATTTCTTCAACCTGCCGATCAATCCGCTGGTCCTCATCATGACCGGACTCATGGTTGTTCAGCAGCATATGACCCCGATGTCGCTCGATCCGATGCAGAAGAAGATGATGCTGGCGATGCCGATCATCATGCTTTTGTTCCTCTACGATCTGCCGTCGGGCCTGACACTTTACTGGAGTGTCAGCAACTTCTTCAGTATCATTCAGATGCGCTTGCAGCGGCGCCACTACAACGATCAGGGGGCGACGCCGGCGAAAGCATCCGGCAAGTAGCGCCCCGCCAGCTTTAAAAGAGGAAGACAGAACCATGTCGGAAAATGAAAAATTCGAAGAACGGAAAGCTAAAATTGTAAAATCCCTGACCACGATGTTCGACTATCTCGGGCTCTCCGCGTCGCTCCGGGTGGAGGAGAAGGGAACCCGCATCGGGGTCAAGATCAGTTCGGAAGACGCCGGCCGCATCATCGGCCGCAAGGGGCAGACGCTCGAGAGCCTCCAGCTGCTGCTGAACCGGATCATGTTCAAGGATGACGAAGAGTGTCCGCACATCATGCTGGACATCGACGGATATGCGAAGGGTGAGCGCGGCGCGCGCTCCGAAGCCGATGACGAGTCGGAGGAGGGAGGCGAACGCCGTCCCCGCGAGCGTCGCGAACGCCGTCCCCGCCGGGAGGAAGACGGCGAACGCACGACCAAGGACCAGCTTGAGCAGCAGGCTCTCGATGCGGCGAAGGAGGTCAAGCGCTGGGGCGAACCGGTGACGCTGCCGGAGATGAACGCCCACGACCGCCGCATCATTCATGTGACTCTGAAGAACGACCCCGAACTCACGACCGAGTCGATGGGGGAAGGCGCCATGAAGAAAGTCGTCATCTCCCTCAAGAAAGAGGACTGACGCGAATTTTGCGGCCTGTCGCCGGGAAGAGCGGGGAAAAATGAAAAAATACATTTTCTCCGCTTGATTTTCCGTTGAGTACGGTCTATATTAGAAAATGTTGCACGGGGTGTGGCTCAGTCTGGCTAGAGCGCTGCGTTCGGGACGCAGAGGCCGGAGGTTCAAATCCTCTCACCCCGACCATTTTCAAAATTCTCCGCCGACCGGTCTTCTGGTCGGTTTTTTCGTTTTGGGGGTAAATTTGAGCTCAACTCGCGTTTTGCCCGAAAGCGGAGAATCTCCACTTTTCTCTTATGAAGGTGTGTTTCAGACCTTCTCCCGGTAAATTCTCCGGGGGAGTAAAAGACCGGTCTTTTGGTCTGGAGAGCATTTTTTGATGGAAACACACGTTGAGAAGCTCGACCTTTGATCGTCAATTTTTCTCTGCTATACATTCATTTTGTAATCTTTTATTAAGGTAACATGTTTATAATTAAGCAATAATGCAAAAATAAACTTGCAGAGGACATGCGTTCTAAAAATCAAGAGGTCGACCCCCTATTTGCACAATTCATAACAAAAGTCTTTTTGATTCAGAGAATTTTTCGAGTTTTGCGAAATTCGCTTTTCAGAACAAACGACCTTTACTCAAAAAACAAAACGGAGCAAGATCTTTGCAAGGAAAGAACTTACTCCGTTTTTTTGCAGGGATATTATTTGAAGAAGGGATAGTATTTCGGAAATATCAATCCCTTTTCTGATCGATCTCAAGAAGATGCATGGGGAATTGTGATTTCAGAATTAATCGTGAAACATCTTTTCCTGTTCCGCCCATGAGTCGGGAAAACTCCGACGGCAACTATCGAGGGAAAGGTCAAGTTCGCCGGAGAGGAGTTTATGGATGATCTTAGGAGAAAGGAGTGTCAGGCGAATCGTCCGGGAAATCAGCCCTGAATCAACTCCGACGGTTGCAGCCAGATCTTTGATGTTGGAAAATTTTCCTTCATCAATCATTTTCTGCCAGCACGCTGTTTTCGATGTTTTATGTCGGATTCATCGTCCGCCTGGTCAATCCGTATATGCGCTGGCTGGACAACTGGCTGTGCGGGACGGCAACGGAAAACGCGCAGGCGGACAATGTCCGGAATTATCCGCTGGTCATCACGGTTTCCCGGCAGTACGGCAGCGGCGGACACGAACTCGGGGAAAGGCTGGCGAAAGCCCTGCATATTCCGTTTTATGACAAAAGCATTCTTTATGAAGCCGCAAGAGAACTGGGAAGCACGCCGAAACGGGTGATGCGGAAAGAGCAGAGTCTTTCCAATGCGGATCTGCTGAAAATGATTTTTGAAAAAGGCGGCGGGGTTTCTCCGGAAATGTCGCTTTCGGAGGACGATGCCATTTTTGTCACGGAAAGCCGCATCATCCGGACGCTGGCGGAACGGAAGTCCTGCGTCATCGCCGGACGCTGCGCGGATTTCATTCTGAAGGATCATCCCCGCTGTTTCCGGATTTTCGTCCAGTCCGGACTGGAATTCGCAAGGGAGCGCGTCGCAGTCTATACCGGACTGCCGCTTCCCGAAACCGACCGTGAAATTCTCCGGGTCAACCGGGAGCGCGCCAATCACTACCGGCAGTACACCGGCAGGAAGTGGGACGACGCAGGCAATTACGACCTGGGTGTCAACACTTCCAGAATCCCGCTTGAGCAGGCCGTGAAGGCAATTCTGGCGGCGCTGGAGGAACAGCGGTAAGCGTCTCCGCAATCCTCCCGGATTCCGTCTGCACCGACGGAGGGAAACGGAGCGGCGCACCATGCGTTTCTGCCCCCCGCCGGACTCGCCCGGAATCATTTCCGCTTCAGACCGCGTCAATATATTTCCGGATGTTGGATACGTTGATGATGCGCTCCGCCTTCCCGTCCTTTTTGACAACCAGCGTCGGCGCCTGACGGACCCCGAAGCGTGCGGCGGTCTCCAGATCATCGTCCGCGAACACCACGTCATAAGTGATTCCGGCCTGATCCAGAAACGCTTTGGCGGTCTTGCAGTTCGGGCAGGTTTTTGTGGCGAAGAGGATGAAGTGTTCCTCCTCTTTCTTCGCCTCCGCTTTCGTTTCGGCGGGCGCATCGGCGCATTGCAGCGCGATGTTCTTCGCGCTGTAGACCTTGCGCTGTTTGTACTCCTGAAGCTTGCCGTCGTTCCAGTTCTGGACGGGCCGGTAATAGCCGGTGATGCGGCTGTAGACCTCGGTGCGCTGTCCGCAGTGCGGACATTCGAGCTTTTCCCCCGGAAGATAGCCGTGCTGCTTGCAGACCGAATAGGTCGGAGAGAGCGTGTAGTAGGGGAGCCGGTAGTTGGTTGCGATCTTCCTCACCAGACTGGCGGCGCTCTTCCAGTCGGGGAGCTTCTCGCCGAGGAACGCGTGAAAGACGGTGCCGGAGGTGTAGAGGACCTGGAGATCGTCCTGAATGTCAAGCGCGCTGAAGATGTCGTCGGTGTAGCCGACGGGCAGATGCGAGCTGTTGGTGTAGTAGGGCGTTTCGCTGTTTTCCGACGCCGTGATGATGTCCGGAAAACGCTTCCTGTCATGCTTGGCGAGACGGTAGCTGGTGGATTCCGCCGGCGTCGCCTCCAGGTTGTAGAGATCGCCGTATTTCTCCTGATAGTCGGAGAGACGCTCGCGCATGTGGTTGAGAACCTCTTTTGTGAACTCCTGCGTCCGTTTGTCGGTCATGTCCGCGCGCAGCCATTTTGCATTGAGTCCGACCTCGTTCATCCCGACCAGTCCGATGGTGGAGAAGTGGTTGTCGAACTTGCCGAGGTAGCGTTTGGTGTAAGGATACAGTCCCTCGTTCAGGAGCTTGGTGATGATTCTCCGCTTGATGTTGAGCGAGCGCGCCGAAATGTCCATCATATGGTCGAGGCGCTTGAAGAAATTCTCCCTGTTCTCCGCGAGATAGGCGATGCGCGGCATGTTGATCGTGACGACGCCGATGGAGCCGGTGCTTTCGCCGCTGCCGAAGAATCCGCCGGACTTCTTGCGGAGTTCGCGCAGGTCGAGCCGCAGGCGGCAGCACATGCTGCGGATGTCGCTCGGCTCCATGTCGCTGTTGATGTAATTGGAGAAATAGGGAGTGCCGTATTTCGAAGCCATCTCGAAAAGAAGGCGGTTGTTTTCGCGGTCGGACCAGTCGAAATCGCGCGTGATGGAGTAGGTCGGAATCGGATACTGGAATCCGCGTCCGTTGGCGTCGCCCTCGATCATCGTTTCGATGAACGCCTTGTTGATCATGTCCATCTCTTTCTTGCAGTCCTTGTATTTGAAGGGCATCTCCTTTCCGCCGACGATCGCGTTCAGTTCGGCGAGGTCGTTGGGGACCTCCCAGTCCAGCGTGATGTTGGAGAAGGGCGCCTGGGTTCCCCAGCGGGAGGGCGTGTTGACGCCGAAAATGAAGGATTCGATGCACTTCTTGACCTGGTCGTAGGAGAGGTTGTCCGCCTTGACGAAGGGGGCGAGATAGGTGTCGAAGGAGGAGAAGGCCTGCGCGCCCGCCCATTCGTTCTGCATGATGCCGAGGAAATTGACCATCTGGTTGCAGAGCGTCGCAAGATGGCGGGCCGGCGCGCTGGTGATCTTGCCGGGAACGCCGCCGAGCCCCTCCTGGATCAGCTGGCGGAGGGACCAGCCGGCGCAGTAGCCGGTCAGCATTGAAAGGTCATGCAGATGGATGTCCGCATTCCGGTGCGCATTGGCAATCTCGTCATCATAAACCTCGGAGAGCCAGTAATTCGCGGTGATGGCGCCGGAGTTGGAAAGAATCAGCCCGCCGACGGAGTAGGTGACGGTGGAATTCTCCTTGACGCGCCAGTCGCTGATCTTGAGATAGCTGTCCACCGTGCTCTTGTAATCCAGCGCGGTTGAAGAAATGGAGCGGAGTTTTTCCCGCTGGCGCCGGTAGAGGATATAGGCCTTCGCGACATCGGCGTAACCGGCCTGCACCAGCACGGCTTCCACGCTGTCCTGAATGTCCTCGACGGAAATCAGGCTCTCTTTGATCTTCGGTTCGAAATCGGCCGTGACCTTCAGCGCGAGGAAATCGATGACCGACGGGTGATACTGTTTTTCCTGGGCTTCAAAAGCCATCCGGATCGCGTCGGAAATCTTCTGCAGATTGAAGTCGACGTTTTTTCCGTCACGTTTCTGGACCTGATACATGTTGTCTCTTCCTCCATGATTTTTTGAATTGAAATTGCCGTTCTCTGTCACGCCCCGCGGATTCCGGCATTCGGAACAAAACGCTGCACCGCCGCAAGACACTGCGCCATCTCATCGCCGGAAAGCGCGCTGCATCCCTTCCCCAGCAGATTCCCCGAATCGACGAATCCCTGCAGAAAATAGCGCGGCACCCCCTGAATCCAGGCTCCGATCGCCTCAAAATCCACGGCATTGTGAAACTGCCGGACCACGGTGGTCCGGAATTCATACGGGACTTTTCCCTGTTTCAGATAGGCGACGCTTCTGCGCACCGCGTCGAGCATTCCCTCCTCCGCGGTGGTTTCCCCGTATTTCTCGGGAGCGTTCTTGATGTCCAGCGCGACATAATCCACGCAGTGCGATTCCACGATCTCGCGCAGACGCTCCGGAAACGAGCCGTTGGTATCCAGCTTGACCGCAAATCCGGCGTCGTGCACCCTCCGCAGAAACCCCGGAAGTTCGGGATGCAGCAGAGGCTCTCCTCCGGAAACGCAGACGCCGTCCAGAATCCCGCGACGCCGTTCAAGAAACGCAAAAACGGAGTCCTCATCCCACGCATCCGCCTCGCCGTCGCGATGCACCAGCGAGGCGTTGTGGCAGAAGGGACAATGAAAATTGCACCCGAACGTAAACACGGTGCACGCCACTTTGCCCGGAAAATCAAGCAAAGTTAATTTCTGCAGCCCGAAATGAAGTTTCCCCATATTTCCCGAATCCCGAAAAAAATGCGACGCCGAAACCGTCGCACCACCCTTCCAAAACACTACATATTGTAGATGAGGAAGAATATAAGAGGTATATCTTGTGTTTTCAAGATGAAAATCAAACATTTTTCTAAAAAAAAAGTTTTGCCTCCTTGCAATCCGGAAACGCCTTCTCCGGCGACTGCCCGGAACGTGCGGCATCTGTTTCCGGAATGCCAGGATTCCGCAGGCCTTTCAGAAAAAATCGAAAAAACAATGAGGTACGCTTGAAAGTGAAGGAATGCGGATTATACTAAAAACGGGATGAGGAAGCCGCCCGGCTTCCATAGTGTTTGAATATGGGGGGACTTGCAATGAGCGCCGAATCGCGTTTTCTGATTTCTCGCTTTTTTCCAGTTGCGCCTTGCCGCGCCTTGTCCCGTGACCGGATGACATCCGTAAACGGGATTTGACTCTCGCGGATACCATCGCCTTGCCGCCCGGCGGATCAACCCGGTTGTGCAGCGGATCCGCTTCCACGGTTCTCCTCCCGTTCCGGACGCCGGCTCTTCTGTGCAATCGGACCGGAAGCGCAACAAACGTCTCCGGATGCAGACAAAAAAACAACAATACGAGGAGGGGGAAGTATGAACTCGCCGGTAAAACCGAAAAATAAAATGTTCGCCGCAGGCAAATGGATGCCGAAAGACCGGGAGACATTGACACAATGGCTGCTGAAAATCATGGAAAAGGCGGAAAAGGACACCGGACCACTGAAACCGGTGCTTGAGGATTTCACCAGAGACGCCCTCATATTTATGCCTATACCGAGCCGCAATACGAGAAAATGCCGTGGCAGGGAAAGCGTCGCGGGAAAGGCGTTCTCAAAGTTGGCTATACCGCAAAAAGTGTGAAAGAACGGATCGAAGAGCAGTATCCCACCATCCGCCCCGGAAAGCTGCCGTATAAAATCGTTTTGGATGAATTTGCCATCCGCGATGACGGAACACTCTTTACTGATCACGATGTTCATGCCATGTTGGACCAGATGGGAGCTGTACGTTGCCGGAGTGAAAAGGGCAAGAAATCCGAATGGTATGAATGCACCGTGGATGATATCCGTGCCGCGATCCTTGCCGTCCGTCGTAGAAAACCGAATCCGGAGCGCAAGCTGGACACTTTCAAAATGCGCCCGGAACAACAACAGGCTGTCCGGGTTACGGAAGAGTATTTTAAGGCAAATAAGTATAAGGTCGGCGGAAAGGCTCCCCATTTTCTCTGGAACGCCAAAATGCGTTTCGGAAAGACTTTTACTGCCTATCAGTTGGCAAAGAAGATGGGATGGAAGAAAATCCTTGTGCTGACCTTCAAGCCTGCCGTACAGAGCGAATGGCGCAAAGATTTGCAGGGACATATTGATTTTGAAGGATGGCGGTTCGTTTCCAAAGATACCGAATTGCAGTTTGCCGACCGCGATCCCGACCGGCCCTGCGTCTGGTTCGCCTCATTTCAGGACATGCTTGGACGCACGGACATCGGCGGGATCAAACCTCGTAATGAGGAAGCACACGCGACCCAATGGGACTGCATCATTTTGGACGAATACCACTTCGGCGCGTGGAATGAATCCAGTAAGGAACTCTACGATGCCGAAGATACCAGAACAGAAGCGGAAACAGATAGCCAAGGAGATCAAGTCGGAATTCGATCAGAATGCCCAAATGACCAGGTTGCAGTTACAACATTTGGAAGCGGAATTGGAACGTTTGCTTCAATGGAAGCCCAAGGAGAAAAAACGTCCAATTCCGCAGAAGAAAACGAATGCGCAGTTGCGTAATGAGAAGCTGGCTGACATCCCGGATTTATTTGATTTGTAGATGTCAGCTTCCTTTCAAAAGAATCTTTTCCTGTTCCGCCCATGAGTCGGGAAAACTCCGACGGCAACTGTCCAGGGAAAGGTCAAGTTCGCCGGAGAGGAGTTTATGGATGATCTTAGGGGAAAGGAGTGTCAGGCGAATCGTCCGGGAAATATGCCCTGAATCAACTCCGATGGTTGCCGCCAGATCTTTGATGTTGGAAAATTTTCCTTCATCAATCATTTTCTGCCAGCGGAAAGCCCGGGCAAGAGCCAGCTGAACTGGAGTATATTCTACATGTTCACTGTCGGAGGTAAAAATCCTCGTTCTGCCACCGGCGATTTTGAAAATCAACGGGATCGTCACCCGGACATTCCCGTTTTCCAGAACTTCAATCTGTTTCTTCTCCATTCGCGATTTCCTCCATAAGAGTTTTGATACCTGAACTCTTGAATTCTACAGTGAGCTTGCCTTCGTGAACTTCGACCTTTTCCAGAAGAAGATGGAGAAGGCGGTTCATTTCACCGGGCGAGATCTCCTGCCAGAATGTTTCTTTGAACAGTTCTGCGATTTTTTCTGCGGGAAGATTCAACACTTGTGCCAGTTTTATCAGAATCGTCGGTGTCTGAAGCATTTTCACCACCTGCTCCCGAGTGATTCGCTCCACTTCTCCTGCGGGGATCTGACGCACCGGGCAAGTCGATGTTGCCCGCTTGGAGTCCCGAGAACACAGATAATAAAAATATCGCTTTCCATTCTTGCGTGCATAGGTCGGCATCATTGCGCAATCGCAGTGTCCGCAGCGTAAGATTCCTTTTAATGGAGCAATGATTTCAGTCCTGGGCATATGGGCTGGTGCGGGATCATTCACTCTGAGAATTTCCCGAGTCCGATCCCAGACGTCCTGGGCGATAATCGCTTCCTGTTCTCCATCACAAACGCTGTTTTTGTAGTTGACCTTACCAATGTAGGTATGGTTGCTCAGAATACGATAGATGTGCGGTTTATCCCATGCTTTCCCCTGCTTGGTTCGAATTCCGTCTTTGTTGAGTTCCTGAGCAATCAGAGAGGGAGACTGGATTTCAATGAACCGCTGAAAGATTCTTTGGATAACCCGCGCTTCTTCCGGCTCAACAACCAGCTTCTTGTTTTCCACCCGGTAGCCCATTGGAACACTGCCGCCGACCCATTTGCCTTTTTTCCGGCTGGCGGCCATCTTGTCGCGAACCCGCTCGGTGATGACCTCCCGCTCATATTGCGCGAAGGTGATAAGAATGTTGAGCATCATGCGCCCGGCGCTGGTGGCGGTATTGATTTCCTGCGTCACCGCGACGAACTGTGTGCCCCATTCGTCAAATTTCTTGGAGAGGTCTGCAAAATCACAGATGGATCGGGACAGTCGGTCGATCTTGTAAACCACGATGATGTCGACCAGCCCGGCTTCACAGTCGGCAAGGAGCTGCTGAAGCGCCGGGCGTTTCATATTGCCGCCGGAATATCCTCCGTCGTCATAACGAGTCGGGAGGCAGACCCATCCGTTGGCTTTCTGACTTGCGATATAGGCTTCGCCAGCCTCCCGTTGAGCATCCAGACTGTTGAATTCCTGATCCAGTCCTTCCTCAACGGACTTGCGTGTGTAAATCGCGCATCTCTTCTTTGGAATCGTCTGCATCACCATCACTTCACCCCGAAAAAGAGTTTGCCGTTCCAGCGAGTCCCGGTAATTTCGCGGGCGATGGCGGAAAGCGATTGATAGACCGTTCCGTCATATTCGAATTTTCCATTCCCGAGAGCCGTCACTTCATATTTTTTACCTTTCCAGACCCTCTGGTAGCGAGTTCCGCACACATGGGAAACTCCATTTTTTCCATACCGGAGGTTTGCCTGGGGATCGCCGTCTGCAATCTGCTCAAGAAGTTGCCGGTCCGCTTCGGAGAGTCCGCCGTAATAAATCTCTTGAATCCGGCAGGCAAGACGGCGGCGCAGGTTTGCAATATTGGTCTGCCCCGGTTCAAAGCCAAAGAGGTCACAGAATTTTTCCCGAAGTTCTGCCTGATTCATCAGATCCAGCAACTCCAGCTGCCGTTTTACCTCAGATTCATTCATCATGCCGTAACCCCTTTGCTTTTCTCTATATACAAGCATTTATCCCTGCGTTTATCCAGTTCTTTTGCCTTGATTCTGCGAAGAACTGCGGCAATCAGATCGATCGCCTGACGAATATTTTCGGGGAGTTCCCGTTTATCCATTTTTCTGCCTCCTGAGTTCGGAAAGTTTGAGTCTGCCATTCGGAGGAATCCCTCCAAGGCGTTTGTCGGAAAGGCGGATCATCGGCTTGCGGTCGAGCTTCGCGGGAAGCGTCTCGGGCAGAGACGCGCCGAGCATGGAGCCGCAGACCGCACAGCCCGCGACGCAGTCCAGAAAGTGGTTGTCGTGCGACTGCGGCTTGAGTTTCCACTCGTCGACCGTGCGGCCGCGCCCCTGTGTTTTGACGCGGTATTCGGCGGTCAGATGCTCCGCGAAGAGCTGATGAGCGCCGGGGATCCGTCCGTAGAGCGTGAGCGACCCCTTGTCGCCGACGGGAACCGCGAGCCGCGCGTGAATAAAACTCTTCCAGTAGTTCGTGTCGTATATGACATGCCGAATCGCCCGTTTCCCGGCGACATTCGGAATCATCCAGTTGAATCCAAGCCGGTCGCCCTGCTGTTTGCGGTATTCGGTCATGGGTTTCGAGGATGCTCCGACGTATCTGCCATGCGACGGCAGGATCACTCCGGCGTGGGAACTCTGACGGCAGAACTGATAGACGACATCGGTTGACTGTCCCCAGTTCGCATCCACGAGGGCGCGTTCGATTTTCAGGACAGCCCCGTCCTCGCGCTCCCACTCGCGCCCGAGGCATTCATCGGTCAGCGCGGACAACGCGGCGTACAAGGCCCCCTCGAAGCCCGCTTTCGGGAAGAGCGTCTGAATGCTCGGATTCGCATCGGCAAGCGAATACTCGTGCCGGTGCTGATCCGGCCATGAGCCGTAGTCGATGACCGCGCCTGTGAAGTCCTCCGCCCATGCGATCACCACATAGAAAAGCAGCGCTTTCTGGACGTCGACAAACATCGTGAGGCGATCGCATTTCAGCGGGACGCGCCGTCGGGCAAGTCCGTTGATCTTTGCACAGATCTCGTCCACGGAAAGAAGCGAGTCATCCGCCGTGTCATCCGGGAGCGGGTCGTTCTGATATTCCGACTGAAAGGCTGCTTCATCCTGAAACTTCAGGTTCATTGCGTGTTGAAGCGCCGATACTTCATCGTGGTTGAAGCGGGCTTCCCAGCTCACTTCCGCACCGGCGTCCATCGCTTCCCGGTTCGCCAGATAAAACTCCGTCGCCTTCTGGAAATTGCCCTCCGTGCGCAGAGCTTCCGCCCGGATCTCGGCATATTCCTCCCACAGTTTCATATTCGTGGGGAAGCGGTAGACCATTCGGGTCTTTTCACCGTTCCAGTCCGGATGGGTGTTTCGGTTGAGGATGATGTCGGCCATGTCGCCCGGGCGGATGATCGTGCAGGGCATGATCCCGGAGATTTTCTGCCCCGGACCGGCAAGTCCCAGGATGTCTCCGGCAAGCACACGAACCCGCTTGCGTGTCTGTTCCAGCGATCCGGCGGATTCCGAGGTCTGCGGATCGTCGATGATGACAAGTGATGGGCGCACGCTCCGGCCGTCGCTCCGCTTGAACTTCATACCACGGATACGTCCGGTGATGCCGGCAACTCGGACGATGATGCCGGAAGCCCTGCTTCCTTCGACGGTCGGCAGAACGATCTCGTTGCTTGTCCAGGTGATGCGGGTGCGCTCGCCCTTGTAGAGCTGTCCGGCGCACCGGTTCGCGATCCCCTCCAGCTGTGCCACCGGATAGCACACCTCCGGGAAGTCTTCGGCGAGACGCTCGTTGACTTCCAGCTCGGTCTTCAAAGAATCCAGAAGCTCCAGAGCCGCTGATTCAGTCGCGCCGATCAGTACCACGAATTCACGATGCCCATAGAGCATCGACCAGAGCGCCGCGCTTTCCGTGATAGTTGTCTTCCCGGAACCGCGCGGGAGCGCCAGCGCAAAGAGTCCGCCTCGCAGAACCGCCGTTTCAATCTTCTCAATCACCTTCAGATGATCCGGCGACCATGCAAGAGAATAGGTCTCCGGGAAATAGCTCTCGCAGAAAAGCTGGAAATTCCGTTCGCACGCGGCTTTCCTGTCGGGATTCACGACCTCCGGGAGCTGGCCGATGTCGCGTCCGGCGAGCGACTGTTCCGCCTGACGGTCGCGCTCGGCATTGCGCCGATCCTCATAGCTGCGTGCGCCGGACGTCTCCTCCGGAGTGTGTTTCCGGTCGAACATCCAGGCAATGTATTTCAGGAGGTTGATGTTGCGCGGATTCTCCGAGGAGCCGATCCGGAAGCCGACGCGGTTGAACTCGCGGTAAAGCCGCGCCTGCGCCAGAACAAATCCGAACGACGTGGAGTTCAGAAGCCGCGCGACGTCCACCACGCGCATGTTACTCGGATTGATCGGCATCGTCTTCCTCCTTCGCCAGCCAGGCGGCATATTCAACCAGGTTGATCGTGCCATCCGGATTCTGCGGCGCACCGGAAGCAAGATCCTCGGCAATCATCTCCGGAGAAGCGGTCCGGGATCCGGCCTGTTTCAGCAATCTCACCAGCACTTCAGGCTGCAATGCAGTGATTTTCAAAGAATTATCCATCTATTTCGCCTTTATTTTCAGATTGCGACTGGATAAGTGGCGCAAGTCATGGTTGTATATGAACCGGCGAAGCAAAGAAGTCGCAAGTCAAACAATATCAAAAATTAACAAGTCTTCTCTCGAAGGTGTGAGTACGGCGGAGCCGCACGGAACACCGGAGAGCGGGGACCCCGAAAAGTAGCGGTCCTGCAGCGCAGGGCCCCGAGGCCCGTGGCCAAAGGGGAAGCAACTTTTTGGGGAGCACAAGGAGGTAAGTATGTGCGACACGAGCAACATCACAGTCGGAACCATCGTCATGGTGAAAGTCGGACGCAATGAGATCGAGGTTGTCGTAACCGAGATCACCGCGAACGGCTGGAAAGTCAAAAAGGTCGGCAGCGACCGCGAGTTCATCGTCACCAGAATCGAACGGGTCATCGCCGAACCGGGAGCGCCGGAAGCGGCTTCCGCAACGGAACCGGAGACGGAAGCAGTCGATGCGGAGATCCCGTCGGAAGCGGAAGAGGAAGTGGACACGCCCAATCCCGCGCCGGAATCCGGCGGATCGCCGGAGAAGAAGCTCTCACTCCTGAATGCGGCTCTGCTGGTCCTCAAGCGCAGCCGGACGCCGCTCAACACGAAAGAGATCCTCGCGCAAGTCATCGAAGAAGGTCTCTGGAGCCCGAATGGAGCAAAGACTCCGGAGCAGAGCCTTTACTCCGCATTTTTCCGCGAGATCAAGGAAAAGGAGACCCCGCGCGTCCGCAAGAGTGCCGCCCGCCGGGGCGCATTCGAGTTCAACAGCTGACCGAAGCGGCCGGTGCGGAAGTCGGAGCGGGAAGTGCATCCAGAAGCAGTTCCCGTGCCGTATACAGAGGCAGGAGCAGTTGGATGTATGCGCCAAAGTGCTCCGGTTTTACTTCCTGACCGCTCCGGAGGTAATTCCGAACCAGACAGGTACGCGGTCTGCCGGTTTTCTGAGAAAGTTCTCCAAAGGGTGTTGCCGGAATGGCCGCACGAGCCAGCTTCTCGGCATGAGCCTCCAGTTTCGCCAGACGGTTTTCCGCCTGAATCCGCCGGTACACTTCCTCTTCCAAAGTTGCCACCAGAGCTTTGACCTGTTCATTGCTCATGCCCGGAGAAAGATATGCTCCGGTCTTGCGGATGGACGGCAGAACCTCATGCGTCACCCAGCGTTTGAATGCTTTGGCTTCCGGTTTCCGGCTTCGGAGAATCAGAGAATAGAGGCCAGCCTCGCTGACAATCGTCATTTCCTGATTGCCGCCAGGGGTGTAGATAATATCTACTCCCCTTTCATCTTCATCCAAACATTTATTCAATGTGTCACGGCTGTTCTTGATTTCCAAAATGTTGCAGACATCCTTGGCAACAAACCACGGTTCTCCGTCCTTTTCAACAATTCGAATCGGGCTGTTCTTGTAGACTTTTACGATTTCGTTCATACGATAATTCTCCTCTTTTGGTTAGTTTGCCGGACAGCACCATGCCGTCCGGCTGTTGTTCTTTATTCTTCGACTGCCGGAGTAAGCGCCTGCCAGTCACAGTCCTCGCCATGGACGAACTCCGCCCAGCGGCGGCGGATCACATCCACATATTTCGGATCAAACTCCATCGTGCAGTTGACGCGGTTTGTCTGCTCGCAGGCGATCAGCGTGCTGCCCGATCCACCAAACAGATCCAGCACAGTCTCACCCGCTTTCGAAGAGTTGAAAATCGCCTTGATCGCCAGCGCGGTCGGCTTCTGCGTCGGATGCACATATTCCCGCGTGTTGTCCCGCTTGATGTCCCAGACCGTCGTCTGGCAGCGGTCGCCGAACCACTCGCAGTTCTCACCCTCATGACAGCCGTAAAAGCACGGTTCCGCCGCCCAATGGTAATCGCTGTGACCAAGGATCATTCCCTTGTTCCAGAACAATACCTGTTTGGATTTCAGTCCGGCGTCAATGATGGCGTGTTCAAACTGCAAATGATTGCTGCTGGCATACCAGATGTAGAACGCCCGCTTTTCCCGGAGGCTCGCTTTCAGATTTTTGAATGCGGCAAGCAGGAACTCCGAAAGTTTTTCCCCGCGCAGATCGTCGTTTTCAATGACCTCCCACAGTCGGCCGCCCGGATTGTTCACTCCGCGATAACTGACTCCATACGGCGGATCGGTGAAAACGAGATCCGCTTTCCCTCCGCTCATGAGCCGGGCGACGTCTTCCACCTTGGTGGAATCGCCGCACATGAGCCGGTGCTTGCCGAGCTGATAGATCACCCCCGGCTGACTGACCGGCTCTTCCGGGACATCCGGGACGGCGTCAGCATCCGTCTCTCCCTCGGCAACCACATTTTCTTCGGAACTCCCGTTCAGCAGACGGTCAAGCTCGTCGGTGTCGAAGCCGAGGAGCGACAGGTCAAAATCCTTTTCCTGCAAATCGCGCAGTTCGATCGGAAGCAGGTCGTAGTTCCACTCCGCAATCTCGCCGGTCTTGTTGTCCGCGATTCGATACGCCTGCACCTGTTCCGGCGTGAGTTTTTCCGCGATCACCACCGGAACTTCCGTGAGACCGAGCTGTTCCGCCGCTTTCAGGCGGGTGTGCCCGACAACCACGACGAAATCCTTGTCCACGACAATCGGCTGCTGGAAACCGAACTCCTTAATTGAGTTGGCAACCGCCTCCACCGCGCCGTCGTTGAACCGCGGGTTCTTCTCATACGGATGGATCTCCGAGAGTTTCATCATTTGAATCTGCATAAAGGCTCCTTTCCTGAAAAAATGATTTGCAAAAGCAAGATTCGGAATTACTTTTGCAAGGGTTGAAGAATTGAGAATTCCGGAGAAAGACGATTTCGCCGGAAACGGGGCAGACAGCCCCGGTGTCGCGTTCGATTCCGACCCGCTATACAGCCCCGGCGAACGTGCTGTCGCGCGTGTAAGAGGGCTGTCCCGGGGCGTGTCGGCGTACTGTCGGAGTGGATCGCAAGTCGTTGATAATCAACGCGCATAAAAATTTTATCACCTGCAAGCAAGTCTGCTTATAACACCGACTCCTTCCGCGCGCCCTCGAAAAATCCCTTTCAAGGGGGGAACCGTTGACTCTGGAATGCGCATAAGCCTCGCCGCCCCATTTTCGACCCCTCGAAATTTCTGTGCTTCTATGAGGCTGGAAATACCCTTAAAATAAACGACGGATTTTTCCGTTATTTCGACAAAAGTGACGGAAAAGTGACGGAAGGCTCATGAGTGCATCGGCTATTCCCGGTTTTTCTTCTGGATCTGATAAATCCGCCGTGGGGTGAGTCCGATCATGTCTGCGACTTCGCCGATGGGAGCGCTGGAGGCAACCATGTTCTGCACGAAGTTCTTGTCTGCCTTTGACTTGTAGTTCACCGGAGGGATATAAAGCAGACCGCGCCAATGCTTTTGAACCGCCTTGAGCAGTTCGGACGGCAGCACATCTGCCGCGTTAGCATAAACGGACATGGCTGTTTTCCTTTACTTTTTGTGTTTGAACTCACCGCACCAGTCATCATCCTTGACGACCGGCCACTCTATGTACGGGGAATGTGCATACCTGACAGTTGACGGTGCGTGGCGGCGGCAAATACTGCCGGAGCCTTTGCCTCTGGAATCAAAAAATTTGCATTCGGAACATGTCTTAATGTGCCGATCTTCTGTTTTCATAAAAATCCTTTCAAAAATGTTGTTCACGGCTTTCACGGCTCTTTATATGCAAATGAAAAAAAGAAAGAAGTCCGGGAACAGCTGTGAAGTGGTGAAAAGCTAAAAAAAACAGAAGAAAAATAATATATTTTGAGGGTAAATATATATATTATTATTTTTTTCTGTTCTTCTCTTTTCATTCTGCTATTCACACTTTTTCCCTTCACTTTTCCCGGCATTTTGCATCTTTTTTTCCGGGAAGCCCTGGACCGTTCACATTGTTTTTTGTGAATCATTCCACAAGCCGGTATATTTTTGCCGCAGGTCTGACTGAAGAGTCATATTCTACCTGAACAGTGCCCTTTTCCTGCAGGGTTTCTGCGATTTTCTTCATGGAGTCCGCAGACTCGTGCAAAAGCCGCAGAAGTTTGCTGTGCGGCAACCGGCCGCCATGCTCCTGCAGTTTGCGGATTGCTCTCTGACATTTCTCATCGAAGATGTTTTCATAGACATAGCGGTCAGCCATGTAAAGCATCCGCTGCGTCAGATGATCAATGAACTTCCACGCCCATCGCACGGATTTCTCCGTGATCAGCGGATTGTAGACATTGCCGCTGATGCCGTGCAGCATGGCGAGCTTGCACACCTTTTCATGGGCGCGCGCCCACAATGCCTTGGCAGCGCCTTCGTTCTGTGCTTCATAGAAGTTGTAACGCCGGTCGCATTCCTGCTGTACTTCCCGGAGCGCGGCAGTTGCTTCGGGCGTCTCCGTAATGATCAGCGGCTTTGGATACTCGTTTGTCAGATTGCCGTTCACATCGAGATTCGCGAGGTAGGTTGCCGCGCGGATCAGCGAATCCGAAGGCGTGATCGGCTGGGGATTGCCGGCTTCGCCACGCTTGCCCGCTTCCACGATGATGCACCGGGCGACCAGCCCGTTTTCAAGCACACGCCGGGAAAGCGATTCATAGAAATACTGCGGAATCGCGGTTCCCAGCAGAACCAGATTCGGATTCACAATATGCGCGATCTCATGAACTGTGCCGTCTTTCTTCTTCGCTGATGCTTTTTTGCGCAGCGGATAGATGGTGTTGGACGCGCCATAGAACTTCAACAGCTTTTCGTTGATGGATTCCGCCCGGTTGTCTTTACTGTATTTCAAAGTATTGAAAATACAGTCGAACTCATCCGCCTGAAACAACATGGACGGGTGCATGAACAGGGCATCTTCCAGACCTTCTCCGGAAGCGAAGGCATCGCCGATCGCCCCGGCGACTCCCGCGCGGAAGGCGATATTGAAATTCACCTTGCGCGGATGATCTTTGCCGGTTCCGCTGTCTGCCAGCGCGATGAGATAGATGTTGCTCCGATTGTCGCGCTTGTCCTGCACCTTTCGCCCGACGAGAAACGCCAGGAGCGCCAGTGCGCCGGTGAACGAAAGGACACGGTTCGGATACGGAGCCGACTGCATCGAGAGCTTGACGACATCATCAATGAATCCGGGAATCGACAACAGCTTGTCCGGCACGGGTCCGGGATTGGGAAAGAGAGGAGCCTCCTTTTCCTGCTTTTCGATTCTGTTCGGCTTCAAGATTCCGCTCAGATCCACATCGGAGTTCGCCTCCTCCCGGCGGTCGTAGCATCCGGGTTCGCGAAGTTCACGCAACGCGCGCCAGTCGTTGCCGGAACAGCCGTTGTGATGGCATTTGAATGCCACCGCCCCAGACGGTTCCTGAATCAGAACGGCGGACTTGTTGGTGTGCGCCTCGTTGAACGGGCAGACGGGGAAAATCCACTTGCGTCCGCCCTTCCACGGCTGCGGAGAGCCAAGTTCGGGGCAGTACTGCGCGATCCAGGAGTCCAGATCAAACGCCGGCATTGTGTGCTTCCAGTCGTCATCCGGAACGTCGGTTTGAGTGTCTTCACTCTGATACGACACAATATCCTGCATTTGCTCCCGGGATACAGACACAATATCTTGTGGTTCGTCCAGAATCCGGGCCATGCGGTGCGGACGTTCCGGGATGGAGTCGCCCTTGCAGTTCATTGTCCCGGGAAGCCGCCAGATCCGCGCCGGATTGTGAACCGACGTGTCGATCGCGACCTGTTCGGACGAGGCCTTTGCGATTTCGCCGATCACCCGGCGCACCAGCTCGCCGTCGTCCGCCGGGAGGTCGATCCGGTACATCAACTGCGCCCCATTGCCGGAATCCGTCATGATAGGATCGGGCCAGCCAAGGGAGGAGAGTCCGTCGCGGATCTCGCGTGCCTTGGCCAGCGCGGATTCGTGTTCCGCATTCGAGCTGGACACGCCGGAGGCTCGTCTGGGATCGCAGTCGATCAGAAGCCAGCGCCGCCGGACAATATCCGTGTCGGCGGTCGTCGGATTCCGCCCCGCCGGACGCAGACGGTTCACCGCACGGGCAAGCAGATCGGGATTGACCGGATTGACCGTGACGTAAACGCCGCGAAAGGAGAGCAGGCGTTTCAGCGCCTCCGGGACGGCGGAGATGTGCTCGTAATCGAAATAACCGGACTCGATATGCTCCCGCCGGTAATCGGCGCTGACCGCGTCCAGCACACGCACCTCGAACACGTCCCCGGCCTGAAACCAGAGGCGCAGAGCATGGGTGATTTCATTTGCGTCGGTCATTGCGTTCTCCATGATATTTGTCGGCGAAATACTGTTCCGTCATGAGTGTGTGCATCGTGGAAATGAATCCCACGATCAGAGCTCTGACCTGCGCCGCTGCCTTCTCCTCCGCGTCCAGCCTGGGAAATACTTCGTTCCTCAGATAGCGTTCCAGAAGCAGAGCCTTGTGTCCCGAGTTGACGGCAAGCAGCTTCTCGACGTCCGCGCGCGGAACAAGCCGGACGACCTGCAGTCCGCCCGATGTCCGGATCCGTTCATAAAGCGGAACGTTTTCTGTGTGTTTTGCCAGTTCCCGGTTGGGATTGCTCCAGCCGAGAATGTTGCAGATGTCGCGGATCACGAAGAAGTTTTCACCATTACGTTCAACCGCGCGTACAGGCATCTTCCTGAATGTGAAAATACTTACGTTATTCATGAGTTCCCTTATCGTTGTTGTTAAGACTTTTTTGAGCTTGCGCGATTCGTGCCCGTGCTATTTCACAATATTCGGGATCTACCTCAACTCCGATAAAATTGCGTCCGGTTTGCAGACAGGCGATCCCTGTTGTACCAGAGCCACAGAATGGATCTAACACAAGTTCATTATGAAATGAAAGCAATTCAATCGCCAGTTTGGGTAATGCGACTGGAAACGATGCAAGCGTGAGCGAACAGGTATCCGGACGAATACGCCAAATTCCGGAACAGCCGTGAATGAAATCGTCCCGTGATATGGTATCAATCCCCTTTACCAGTTTCTTTCGTTCACCCTTGCAGGCAATGATTACTACCTCGCATGGATTGTAAATATACGGGCATGACGCACTGCGCCAAGACCCCCATGCGGTTAGACGTCCCTTGTGTGCATCTGCCCAGAGCGGAACTCCATACACGGTAAAACCGGCATACTGGATGAGGTCAATAAACTCTTTGGCCGGAAACACGCGGACGCTGTTTTTTTTCAGGCCCATCTCAAAAAGAACATTTATAGCAATCCTTCCGCCGCGTCGACAGACTCTATACAACAGAGAAAGCCAATCGCGACACCATGAAAGGTATTCCTCCCAAGGACGCGAATCGCAATATGTACGATACGGCATACCGCAATTATATGGAGGAGAGGTAACAACGAGATCGATGGAATCTGGGGGGAGTGCTTTCAAATATTGGATGCAGTCTGCATTGACGATTTCAATCATTGCTTTCTTCGACATTTTTGAGAAACCGGATCACAGTTGCCGCCGTGTGGATGGCTTCCGTGATCATCGCCTTTTTCGATCCCTTGTGTTCATTGTGGTTCAGGCTTGCCTGCAAAAGCTCTCCCGCTTCTTCCGTTACAATGGCCGCC